>PHEM01000189.1 GCA_002842935.1 Alphaproteobacteria bacterium HGW-Alphaproteobacteria-13
GGCGGCGAAGCGCGTGGTCGTCGACGAACCGACGCCCGAAAAAGGCTTTTATTACCGTTCCGACCATTTCAGCTTCGCCAAGCTGGGCGTGCCGATGTTCAACTTCGGCAGCGGCGAGGATCTGGTCGAAGGCGGCCGGGAAGCGGGGAAGAAAGCGTCGGAAGATTATGAAAAGAACCGCTATCACGCGCCCGCCGACGAATATGACGCGATCGCCAATTGGGACGGCATGCTCGCGGACCTTCAGCTTTACTATGCGGCGGGACGGATGCTGGCGATGACCGACGCCTGGCCGAACTGGGTCCAGGGCGACGAATTCCGCGCCGCCCGCGACGCGTCGCGCGCCGCGAAGTAAGGCGACCTTAACTGCCACCGTGCCATTCGGGCACGGTGGCGAGTTTGAACAACACGGCGATGAAAAACGCGCGAGCGACGCTCCGGCGATGGACGGCGGAGTCGCTCGACGGGCCGGTTTTCTTCCCCGGCAACGGCAAGGCCATTCCGCTGTCGCCGGACGAAAAGCTGGCGATTCACGCCAGCGCCGAAAAATATATCGTCGAGCGCTATCGGACCTTCGAACGATCGCTCTTCCTGTCGATGGCCGCGGCGGTCGGCAGCTGGGTTTATATCTTCCAGTTCAGGAAATCCGCCTTTACCGGCGAGTTCTGGACGATCTATGCCTATATGCTGCTGTTCGTCGGACTTTTCTATATTCTTTACGAGGCGTGGCGCTACGAGCGGGCCTTGCTGGTCCTCCGCAAGGCCATCGGCCATGCCCTACGCCGCCGCATTCCGCTGTCCACCGGTCTCGACGACAGGGTGGTGAAGGCCGAGCCGGACTATGAGAAATGGGGACCGATCATCATTTTCGGATCGGGCATCCTCTTCGCCTTTCCGTTTCTCGTGCAGATCTGCGGTCTGATAGCTGCCCGATTCTAGAGCGGCGAGCCGTTAATCCGCATCACTCCCGGTCCGTTCGTGTCGAGCGAAGTCGAGACCCATCGGCCTTGCGCCACACAGATAGGTGTCTCGACTTCGCTCGACACGAACGGGACGGTGGCTCGGATTTAACGCACGCTGCTCTAATGCCCGGACAGGCGGCGATTTACAGATCCCGGACCTGATCGATCCGCTTGCCGAACACTTTCCTCTCGACCGGTTGCGGACGGGGTTCGGCTTTCACATCCAGCGTTTCTGCGGGTCGGCGAGCCATATAATTGGCGAGCGCCGCATCGACGTCGAAGCTGATCTCGCCCGCTTCGGTGGGGCGGTCCTTTGCCCTTTCGGGCGCGCGCATCTTCAGCACCTGAAAGATGAAGCCGCAAACCGCGATGAAGGCGATCACCGCGCCCATGCCGCGAAGCGAGAAGAAATCCGTATCGGCATAAACGTCGGACGAAGAGAAGCCGCCCCCTGCCCAGAAAAGGCCGCCACCCCACACAAGCCCGAACGAGGCCATGAACAATGCCTTGGGCATGGCGATCCAGAGGGGTGTTTTGCTTGTCGTCATAACCCCGCGACGATAAGGGCCTATGATTAATATTCCCTGTTTCTCTGCCGAAAGATTCCATGGAGACAACATCGCGCATGCCCGCCGAATGGGCGCCGCACGAGGCGGTGTGGATCGGCTTCCCGCATCTGGCCGAGGAATGGGCCGGGCGGATCGACGCCGCGCGCCGTGACGTCGCCGCCTTCGCCAACGCCGTCCACGACGAGGGGCGCGGCGAGGAGGTGCGGCTGGTCGTCAACGACGCGGCGCAGGCCGGGATCGCCGCGAAGCTGGTCGATGCGGGCGTGCGCATCCTCGTCCAGCCGCTCGGCGACATCTGGCTGCGCGATACCGGGCCGATCGTCGCAGGCACCGGCGCGGAGCGGCGCGCGCGCAATTTCCGGTTCAACTGGTGGGGCGAGAAATTCGTCATGCCCGGCGATCAGGAAGTCGGCGCGGCGCTCGCGGCGGCGAGCGGCCTCCCCGTCGACGAACAGGACTGGGTGCTGGAAGGCGGCGGCATCGACGTCGATGGCGCAGGCCTCGCCGTCACGACCGAGGAATGCCTGCTCAACCCCAACCGCAATCCGACGCTGACGCGCGCGGACATCGCCGTACGCCTGCGCCAGTCGCTCGGCATCGATCGGCTGCTGTGGCTCGGCAAGGGGCTGGTCGGCGACCATACCGACGGGCATGTCGATAACCTCGCGCGCTTCGTCGGCGAAGGCCGCCTCGCCATTCCGCTCGCGGCGGGCGGCGACGATCCGAACGCCGAAATCTATGCCGACGCACGCGCCCGCGCCTTGGCCTTCGGCGGCGTCGAGATCGTCGACCTGCCCTCCCCCGGCCGCGTCGAAGTCGACGGCGACGTCGCGGCGGCGAGCTATATGAATTTCTACATCGGCAACAGCGTCGTCGTCGTCCCCACTTACGGCGCCGCGAACGACGAAGCGGCGGTCGCAGCGCTCGCCGCACTCTTCCCCGGCCGCCGCGCGGTCGGCGTCGATGCGCGCGCGATCATCGTCGGCGGCGGCAGCTTCCATTGTTCGAGCCAGCAGCTTCCGGCATAGAAGAGGCATGACTCGCACGCTCACCGTTGCCGCCTTGCAGCTTCCCCTGCCCGGTCCGCTTCAGCCGAACATCGACGCCGTGTCGGCGCTGGTCGAGGAAGCGGCGGGACGCGGCGCGCAAGTGATCCTGCCGCCCGAACTCTTCGAAGGCCCCTATTTCTGCCATGTCGAGGAAGAGACGCTGTTCGCGAACGCCCACCCGACCGCCGAGCACCCCAGCGTCATCGCGATGCAGGCGCTCGCCGCGCGGCTGAAGGTCGCCATCCCGACCAGCTTCTTCGAGCGGGACGGGCCGCATTATTACAACACGCTGGCGATGATCGGCCCGGACGGCGACGTCATGGGCACCTATCGCAAGAGCCATATCCCCGACGGTCCGGGCTATGAGGAGAAATATTATTTCCGGCCCGGCAACACGGGGTTCAAGGTGTGGGACGTCTTCGGCACGCGGATCGGCGTCGGCGTCTGCTGGGACCAATGGTATCCCGAATGCGCGCGCGCGATGGCGTTGATGGGCGCGGAGCTGCTCTTCTATCCGACCGCCATCGGGTCCGAACCTTATGACGCCGAACTCGACACCAGCCGCATGTGGCGACGCGCGATGCAGGGGCACGCCGTGTCCAATTGCATGCCGGTGATCGCCGCCAACCGCATCGGGACCGAAGGCGACGCCGCTTTCTATGGCCACAGCTTCATCACCGACGAATGGGGCGACCTGACGCAGGCCTTCGGCGCGACCGAAACCGGCGTTCTGGTCGAAACCATCGACTTGGACCGCGCGGCGAAGCACCGCGCCGGAATGGGATTTTTCCGCGACCGCCGCCCGCAACTTTACGGGCGGCTGGCCGAGGATATTTGAGGGGACAAAAAATGGAATTGCCGGAGGACATCTTCACGGAGCCTGAGGACGTCGATCCGAAGACGCTCGACAATCTGGGTCCGCTGCGGCGGCTGGCGGGCGTCTGGGAAGGGCAGCGCGGCGTCGACGTCAATCCCAAGGCGGACGGACCCGAGACGCGCGACTATTATGAGCGGATCGACATGCAGCCGATCGACCCGCAGGCGAACGGGCCGCAGCTTTTCTATGGGCTGCGCTATCATGTCCATATCAACACGCGCGAAGAGGAGATCAGCTTTCACGATCAGGTGGGCTATTGGCTCTATGAGCCGGCGACCGGCCTGATCCTGCAAACGCTGGCGATCCCGCGCGGACAGATCGCGCTCGCCGCCGGCCATGCCCAGCCCGACGCGAAGACGCTGACCGTCCGGGCGGAGCGCGGCACGAGCGAATATGGCATCTGCTCGACGAGCTTCCTCGAACGCGCCTTTCGCACCGACAGCTATCAGCTCGACATTGAATTCCACGACGACGGGTCGTGGAGCTATGTCTCCGACACCATGCTGATGGTGAAGGGGCAGGCCGAGCCTTTCCTCCACCGCGACCATAATCACTTGCGCAAGATCGCCGAGCCGGATCTCAATCCCTGGGCCAGGATCGTCAGCGGCGCGGGTCGGGGCATCGTGCGTTAAATCTGAACCGCATCCCCGAGCGAAGTCGAGACAGCGCCGGTGCGGGTTCTCGCTCCGCTCGAACAAGCCCCTCGTCTTCGCTCGGGGATGCGGTGGTTCAGAAGGACGGATCCCCCCTATCCCTCGAAGCGGCGGACGCTTTCCAGGTCGGCGCGGTCCAGCGGCTGCGTCAGCCACAGGCCGCCGCGTGTCCCGCGCGACCAGCGGACGATGGCCTTGCGCCGCACGCCGGACGCCAGCACCAGCTCGATCTCCTTGCCGGTCTCCAGGCCGCCCTCGAGGACGAAGCCCGCGCCGCTTTGCGACAGGTCGGTCAGTTCGATGTCGATCGTGCGATGGTCCACCACGGCCTGCGCGTGCATCCGCACCGGCAGGCGCGGCTGGCGATGGCCGCGCGCGCGCTGCTCGGCGGCCAATTGCCGGAGGATGGCGGCGACATCGACTTCCGCGTCGAACGCGACGCCGCAGCGCCCGTCCTTCGCCCAGACGACGCGTCCGCGCACGGTGATCCGGTCGGACAGCGCGACCTCCAGCCGCTCGCCGACCGCGACGGGAACGTCGGCGGCGAGCATCATCCCGCGATTGGACATGTTGCAGACACGCCACAGGCCGGCATCGCCGTCACGCGCCACTTTGGCGATGCGCCACACCGTACGGTAGCGATCGCCCCCGCGACGATCGACGCCGCTGCCCGGCAGTTCGGGCGCGGGAGCGGAATCGGACAGCTGAATCGAATCGGCGATCATGCCGGGACTCTTCGCAAGATCGACTTAAGATAATATTGACCGGCGCGCCGTTCCGCCGACGCATGGGCGCTACGCCAACGACGGCCAGCGGCAACAGGCTGACGAACCGATGAGCAGCGCATTGGTCATCAAGCTTAACATGCAGATTGGTGCTCTCGCCCCTCGCATCCAACGAAAGCTGACTCCAGCCTGGTGAGCGAATTGGCGCCGGGTTAAGAACCGTCGGCGTCGCTCTTCTTCGACACGCCGAACGAATATTTTTTTGAGCCACCTCAACAGGGCGTCATGGCTGCTGGTTGCGGTCGACATGGCACTCCCCCAATTCGGAATAGCGTCACGTCTCGGCGAGCATATGGCACGCAAGCGCAATTTTTTGGAAACATGAAGGTTGATATGCGCTGCCGACAGCGGACTCGATGCGAATTCCGTGTCAGCAGCCTAGCAAGAGGCAAGGTTATCCCAGGCAGGGCAGGTGTGTGCGGCGCGCGATGAGTTGCATACAGCACCGCTCAACGTTGGCGAGATCGAAATGCGACATATCGATCGGTAAAAACCTACCATACGCGTGACAAAGCCGAAACAAGAAGATAGTTTCCCGTGCGCCTGAAACACTAACGGCAGGACGAAACAGCGGGGCCGATCCGAGCACAGCAGCACAACGTATGTGGGCGCCCATCTTCACGAGCGGATGCCGTGTCAGACCGCGGTCAGCCCACCATCCACGACATGATCTGCGCCGGTTATGAAAGCGGATTCGTCCGATGCAAGGAACAGCGCCAGACCGGCAACTTCGTCGCTTGTACCAAGGCGCGCCAGCGGCATCATGGTTGTCGCCTCGCCACCTTCTTCGTCCGTTGCGGCCACCATCATCGAAGTCTTGATATAGCCCGGACAGATAGAATTGCAGCGGATTTTCTGTGGACCGAACTCGACCGCTACCTGCTTCGTCATTCCGCGAACCGCGAATTTACTCGCCACATATGCAATGCTGGGCGAGCCGTAGATCGCGACGATCCCGGAGATGGAAGAGATGTTGATGATCGAACCGCCGCCGGCCTCGATCATCGAGGGAACGACCGTCTGGATGCCGAGAAACACGCCAAGCTGGTTGACGTCGCAAACTGTCTGATAGTCGGCTTGCGAAAGCTCGATGGCCGACGCGATCTCGCCGAGCACTCCGGCGTTGTTGACAAGCACCGTGACGGCACCGAAATCCCGCGTCGCGCGATCGACGACAGCGCGCCAATCGTCGACGTTGCGCACGTCATGGCGAACGAATACCGCCGCATCGCCCAGCGCGTCGGCAAGGGCGACACCCGCTGCCTCGTTGACATCGGTAAGCACCACGCGCGCGCCTTCGTGAACGAAGCGTCGGGCAAAGGCTTCCCCCATTCCCTGCGATGCGCCAGTGATGATCGCGATCTTTCCATCCAGCCTGCCCATAACCTGTCCTTCCTCAATCCATGCCGCCCTTGCGGGTCAGAC
>PHEM01000190.1 GCA_002842935.1 Alphaproteobacteria bacterium HGW-Alphaproteobacteria-13
AGGCGGGGGCCGCTATCGGCATGGCGCAAGGGTGCCAGCGGCCCCCGCCTTCGCGGGGGCGACGATCTTTTCACGGACGGCTTGCGATTTCCGCCTCCACATCCTAGACGCTGCCCTTTAATGACAAGCGCACCCATCCGGCCCGCCAGCGACTATCCGCCCGGCGGCGACGCCTTTCGCCACCGGCATTTGACCGGCATCGCCCAGCTGACGCCGTGGGAGATCGCTTACGTCCTCGACGCCGCCGAACAGTGGGTCGAACTCAACCGATCGGGCGCGGCGAAGCATGACGACGCGTTGGCGGGGCTGACGATCATCAACGCCTTTTTCGAGAATTCGACGCGCACCCTGTTGTCGTTCGAGATCGCGGGCAAGCGCCTGGGCGCCGACGTCGTCAACATGCACGCCGCACAGTCGAGCGTGAAGAAGGGCGAGACGCTGATCGACACGGCGATGACGCTCAACGCGATGCGCGCCGACGCCATCGTCATCCGCCATTCGGCCTCCGGCGCCGTGCAGCTGATCGCCGACAAGGTCGACTGCCCCGTACTCAACGCGGGCGACGGGCGCCACGAGCATCCGACGCAGGCGCTGCTCGACGCGCTGACCATTCGCCGCCGCCTGGGGAAAGTCGAGGGGCTGACCGTCGCGATCTGCGGCGACGTACTGCACAGCCGCGTCGCGCGGTCGAACATCCTCGCGCTGACGCTGCTCGGCAACGAAGTGCGCGTCGTCGCGCCGCCGACGCTGATCCCGCCCGCGATGGAGCGGATGCACGCCCGGACCTTCACCGACATGGACGAAGGGCTGAAGGACGCTGACGTGGTGATGATGCTGCGCCTTCAGAACGAACGCATGGACGGCGCCTATCTGCCCTCCGCGCGCGAATATCATGCGCTGTACGGACTGACGCCGAAGCGGCTGGAACGCGCGAAGCCCGATGCGATCGTCATGCACCCCGGCCCGATGAACCGGGGCGTGGAGATCGACAGCAGCGTCGCCGACGATCCCGCGCGCTCGACGATCACCGAGCAGGTCGAAATGGGAGTCGCGGTGCGCATGGCCTGCCTCGACATATTGACGCGCCGCAAGCGGGGAGTGCCGGGATGGAACTGAACCCGCTGTTGATCCGCAACGCGCGCCTGCTCGGCGGCGAAAGCGGCAGCCTGCTCGTCGTCATGGGCCGCATCGCCGCGCTGAATCCCGGCGAAACGCCGGACGGCTGCGAGACGGTGGACGCAAAGGGCCAATGGCTCGCGCCCGGCATCATCGACCTGGGCGTCTTTGCGACCGACAAGCCCGCCTTTCACTTCGGCGGCATCACGCGCGCCGCGCTGATGCCCGACAGCGGGCCGCTCGACAATATGGGGCTGGTCGAGCGCGCCGCCAAAGGCGGCAAGCCCGACCTGTGGGTCCACCCCCTCGCCGCCGCGACCAAGGGGCTGGGCGGCAAGGAACTCGCCGAGATCGGCCTGATGCAGCAGGCGGGCGCGCGCGCCGTCGCCACGGGACGCGGACGCATCGCCGATGCGGGCGTGATGCGCCGGGTGCTGGTCTATGCCGCCGCGCTGGGCCTGACCGTCATCGCCCATGCCGAAGACGAAGGACTGACCGCCGGAGCGGTCGCGACCGATGGCGAGATGGCGACGCGCCTCGGCCTGTCCTCCGCGCCCGCGATCGCGGAGGCGATGGCGATCGCGCGCGACCTGCTGCTGGTCGAAGAGGTGGGCGCGCCGATCCATTTCCGCCAAGTCACGACGCGGCGCGGGCTGGACCTGATCCGCGATGCAAAGGCGAAGGGTCTGCCCGTCACGTGCGGCATCACGCCCGCGCACCTGTTCCTGTCCGACACGGCGACGGGCGATTTCCGCACTTTCGCGCGCCTGTCGCCGCCGCTGCGGTCCGAGGACGATCGCCATGCCTGCCTCGCCGCCGTCGCCGACGGCACGATCGACGTGCTGGCGTCGGGCCACGACCCGCGCGGGCCGGAAGACAAGCGCCTGCCCTTCGCCGAAGCGCTGCCGGGCATGGCGGGGGCGGAAACACTGCTGGCGATGGGGCTTGGGCTGGTGCGCGACGGCCATGTCACGCCCGCGCGGCTGTTCGACCTGCTCGCGGCGAATCCCGCCCGGCTGCTCGGTCTCGACGCCGGGCGGCTGGAGCCGGGAACGGAGGCCGACCTGATCCTGATCGACGAAGGCGCGCCGTGGCAGGTCGATGCCAAGAAGATGGCGGCCTATGCCGGCAATACGCCGTTCGACGGCATGCCGGTGCAGGGCCGGGCGACGGCGCTGTGGAAAGGCGGGCAGCGGATACGCTGACTCATCCTTCGTCATGCTGAACTTGGTGCAGCATTCATGGCCCGGCGCTCGTTGGTCAGGGCAGTGTCAATTTGTTTCACACAAAGACACAAAGGCACAAAGAAGATGGTTGGGACCGTTAGGTCCTTTTTTCTTTCGACGGTGCGGCCAGTCGTATCGTCAGAAGAAAATGCCGCTTTGCGGCAAGTGCGACCTCTTTGTGCCTTTGTGTCTTTGTGTGAAACAAAAAACACCGCGCCTGAGGAAAGAGCCGACCATGGATGTTGAAACACGTTCAACAGACGGGACATGGAAAAAGCGCGGCCCGATGGACCGCGCTTTCCCTTGTTTGTATCGGAAACCGATCAGCGTGACGCGAGGCGCATCGGGCTGGCCTTCGCCGCCCACTGGATCGACTCGCTGCCGCCCATCTCGCGGATGAAGCAGACTTGTCCCTGCGCCTTCAACTGGCCGCACAGCGCGTTCGCGTCGGCGCGGGTCGCAAGGCCGTTGACCGTCAGGCGGTGGAAAGTGCGGCCCTTCACGACCGCCGCATGGCTCGACGCCGGGAAGTTCGCGAGCACGGCGTTGCGCTGTTTCAGGCTGCCCCATTTCTCGCGGGCGATGCCCAGGCTGTCATAGGCGCCAAGCTGCACGGCCCAACCGCTCGGCTTGTTCGCGTCGAAACCCATGGCGCGCGGAACGATGCGCGTCGCGATTTCCATCGCCTGCCGCTGCGCCGGGCGCAGCGTCTCGGCGCGGTCCCGCGGCGCGGCGCGATAGGGCTGGGCATCGGCCAGGATGATTTCGCCCGTGGGCTGCGGCTGCGGCAGTTCCGTGACCGGCACGACGCCATCGGCATCGCGCCGCGGCATCGGCAGTTCGACCGAGCGGATCGCGCTCGACGCGTCGGCCACAGCAGGCGCCACGACGGGCGGCGGCGGCGCATAGGTGGCGACGGGCGCGGGATCGGCGCTGGCCAGCGCGACCGGCGCGGCGTCCGCCGCGGCGGGATGATTGTTCAGCGCGAGGCGCACCGGCATACCGGCATCCGCCCGCGCCTTCGCGCCGATCAGGCTGGCGACGCGCAGGCGGGGGTCGGGCTGCTCGGCGAGCTTCGACCATTCGGCCATGCGCGCCTCGACCTTGTTCAGCGCCAGATCCTGCGACGCCAGCACGCGTGCCTGCGCCCAGCGGCCCGACAGCGCGAAGGCGAGCGCCAGATTCTGCCGCGTGCGGGCGCTGGCGTCCTCGGCGCGCGCCGCCTCGGTCAGCACATAGATGGCGGCCTCATGATCGCCCGCCAGCGCGAGCGCGAGACCCAGGTCGGGCGCGGGCACGGCGTCGCGATGCGCCGACAGCAGCGAAATCGCCTCACGCACATTGCCCCGCGCGATCTGCGCGAGCGTCAGCGCGATGACGGTGTGGCCGTCGTTCGCGCCCAGTTCCATCGCTTCGCTCAGCGCCGTCGCGGCGGACGCGAAACGCCCGTCGTTCAGATAGGCCTGGCCCAGCAGCGCGCGATAGCCCGCGTCGCGCGGGGCAGCGGCGACGGCGGTCTCGGCAAAGCCGACGGCGCGGGCGTCCCTGCCCTTCTCCATCGCGTCGCGCGCCTTTCCAGCGGCGCTGGCGGCGGGTTCGGACGGCGCGGCGGCGACGGTTCCCGCGCCGGTCGAAACGGTCGCGACGCCCAGGACGAAGCCCGAAACGGCCAGCCGCGTCAACATCTTGCGATTCATGACAGTCCCCTCTTGTCGTTCAGCCTTGCACGGCGCGCCGCGCCGAAGGCGCCGCCGGAAGGCGGCTCGCCATCGCGTCGATCTCCGGCAGCGAGGCCAGATAATCGTCGAGCAATTCCGTCAGGATGATCTGCGCCGAGCGGTTCGTGACCGCGCTGGCAAGGCGCAGGCGCAAGTGACGCTCCGCATCGAGCCGCAGCGTGAAGGCCGCCTTGTCGCGGGCGCGCGGCGCCTTTGCCTTGGCCTTGGGTTTGGCGCTCGGTTCGACCTTGCGTTCGACTTCGCGCGCGACGGCGGCGACGCGGTCGAGCAGCGATTCCTGCTGGCGCACCACTTCGGGCACGGGCGCGGGCGCGGGTTCGAACGCGGGCGCCGCTTCGGGCGCGAAATCTTCGTCGCCCGCGCTGACTTCGACCGGCTGCGCAGCGTCGGCGCCGTGCGCGAGCACCGATCCCGCCAGCAGCGGTTTCAGGTCGACCATGCACGCCGTATCCGTCGTCTGATCGGGATCGACGTCATAGCCCATGTCGTTCCAGCCCAGATCGTCATAGCCCGGACCGGCGACGGGCGCGGGACCGCTGCCCAGCGGCTGGCGGCGCATCGCGGGCCGTGCGGCGCCCTTGCGCGCGAGAAGCCCGGCGCTCAGCGATGCGAGGGGTTTGGGTTCGCCCATGCTGTTCATCCCCTCCGTCACTGACCGGCGACCCGGCGACCGAAACCACCGCCCATCGGGCGGACCGCGCCATAGCCATGCGCCGGAAGCGGCGAGGAAAAGACCGTGCGGCGGAAATTCTTTTCCAGTCGGTCGTTGATATAGGTCCACAACTGGCGGACCTCTTCGGCCGAGCGGCCGTTCGGATCGACTTCCATCACCGTGCGGCCGTCGATCATCGAGGCGGCATAGTCGGTGCGGTGGTGCAGCGTGATCGGCGCGACCGTGCCGTGCTGCGACAGCGCGACGGCGGCCTCGCTGGTGATCTTCGCCTTGGGCGTCGCGGCGTTGACCACGAACACCAGCGGCTTGCCCGCGCGTTCGCACAGATCGACCGTAGCGCCGACGGCGCGCAGGTCGTGCGGGCTGGGCCGCGTCGGCACGACGATCAACTCGGCGACCGAAATCACGCTCTGGATCGCCATGGTGATCGCAGGCGGCGTGTCGATGACGGCCAGCTTGAAGCCCTGCTGGCGCAGGATTTCGAGGTCGGAGGCCAGCCGCGCGACCGTGGTCTGCGCAAAGGCGGGAAGGTCCGTCTCGCGCTCGTTCCACCAGTCTGCGAGCGAGCCTTGCGGGTCGATGTCGATCAGCACGACGGGACCGGCGCCTGCAAGCTGGGCCTGCACCGCCAAATGTCCCGACAGGGTCGTCTTGCCCGACCCGCCTTTCTGTGAAGCCAATGCCAATACGCGCACTGCTATCCCCCTTGGATATCCAAATTCGGCCGGAGGAATGACATGCGGGGCGCTAAAATTGAGTTAACGATCCCAAAAAGATAGTGAAGCCATCCCTCGCGATCATGGTAAACCGGCGCTTAAGCCGATTCTGTCCCGATGCGGGTCACAAGGGTGCGCGCCGACGCGTTGCTAACGCGCTGTTAGCCATTCTACCCTTAATAGGCGTGCCGGGACTGCGTGCCAGCGCCGAACAACAGGCCGGGCAGCCAGTCATTGGAGACGATCAATGCCACTATTCCGCCGTGCCGCCGCCTTGCTGGCCCTGCCGCTGATCGCGGCGGCGATGTCCGCGCCTGCCCTTGCCGATGTAAAGAGCGGCGTCGACGCCTGGCAAAGGGGCGACTATGCGGCCGCCGTCGCCGAATGGCGTCCGCTGGCGGTCGCGGGCGACGCCGACGCGCAGTTCAACCTGGGCCAGGCCTATAAGCTGGGCCGAGGCGTCCCCACCGACCTGACGCAGGCCGAAGCCTGGTATCGCCGCGCCGCCCAGCAGGGGCATTTGCAGGCGGAGGATAATCTGGGTCTCGTCCTGTTCACGGCCAACCGCCGCGAAGAGGCGATGAGCTTCATCGCCCGTTCCGCCGCGCGCGGCGAACCGCGCGCGCAATATGTGCTGGGCACGGCGCATTTCAACGGCGACCTCGCGCCAAAGGACTGGCCGCTCGCCTATGCGCTGACCAAGCGCGCGAGCGACGCGGGGCTTGAGCTGGCCTCGGCGCGACTGTCGCAGCTCGACGGGCTGATCCCGCTCGAACAGCGGCAGCGCGGCCTCGCCATGCTGCCGCAGATGGAGCGCGACGAACAGCGCGCGCGGCTGGCCGCCGT
>PHEM01000191.1 GCA_002842935.1 Alphaproteobacteria bacterium HGW-Alphaproteobacteria-13
TGCGCGCGGCGGGTTTCGCCTTGCGCGTCCAATACGATTGTCCGTAATGTGGCATGTCACCTCACAGGATATCCGAGGTCGGTGATAAGGTTCGCGGCGATGGCGCGCTCCACGCCCTCGAGAAAAATTTCTGTCGGCACCGGGGGGATGAAAATCCTCTCGCAGCTCCGCTGGAGACGCAGTGCGTTTTCGTCGGGACGGAACACGACGATTCGGCCGTCCGCCGTTTCGAAGGCGTTGGCGGGATGGAAGACATAGCAGGGATCGACCGGCACCCAGACGACATCCCCGGCGCCGCCCGTGCGCGGCAACAGGCCGACGCGCGCCGGATGCTCCGCGTTCCAGGCATAGGGAAAGGCATAGCCCGCGATCAGCCGCTTCATCGAGAATGTGACGGGCAGGTCGAAGATCAGCACATAATGTTCGTGGATCGCGCAATCATGGATGGAGGGACCGTCGCTGACGGGAATCGCGACTTCGCGGATCACATGCGCGTCCCGGTCGAGCACGACGTGCCACACACGGTTCGGATTGTCGCCCTTATAGGCGATGGCGTGCGTCTCGCCCGTGAACGGATCGAGATGCGGGTGCGCCGAATAGGCGCCCGTCAGCGTGCCGTCGAACGGATTGTGGGCGATGGTGGACAGTTCATAGTCCAGCTCCACGGGCTTTCCGCCCGCCTCGACGATCGCGAACGTGCGCCCGGCGAGACCGACGACATTGGTGTTGGGCGCGTCGAAGCCGTCCTGGCGGGGACCGGGCGGCAGCGGCTCGCCCAGCGCGGCGCAGGCCTCGCTGCCGCGCACCCAGCGGTTGCGATACCAGTCGGCGCGCCCGTCCGCGATGCGGATGCCGTGGACCATGCCCGCGCCCGTGAACCAGTGATAGCTCGCCGGATCGGGCGGCGTCGCGGGGTTGGGACCGTTGCGCAGATAGCGGCCCTTGAGCTTGGGCGGAATCGCGCCCGTGACGCGAAGCCGCTCCAGCGTCAATTCCGCCTCCATCGGCTTGTGGATGCCGGTGAGGAAGGGGTGGGCACCCTCCGGCGGCGGCAGACGCCTGCGGTTGAAGTCGGCGAGCTTGCCGATGCCCTTGGTCACGGCGCCGCGGATCAGCGTTTCCATGGTGTTCGTCATCTTGATGCTCCGTTGAGAAGGGGTTGCCGGGGCGACTCGTCATGTTTACAGTGACAACATGGCGGATAAAGATAACAGTGTCAACATGGTGCGTGAGGGGGCGAAGGCCGCCTATCACCACGGCGACTTGCGCGCGGCAGTGATCGCGGCGGGTCTCGCGCGGCTGGAGGCGGGGGACGGCGCGGAACTTGGCCTGCGCGCATTGGCGCGCGACGTCGGGGTCAGCGCGACGGCGCTTTATCGCCATTTTCCCGACAAGGAGGCGCTGCTCGACGCGCTCGCCGACGAAGGGCTGCGGCGGCTCGGTAGGTTGCAGACGCGGGCGTGGACAGAGGCGGGCGGCGGCGCGGCGGGCTTCAAGGCGACGGGCATCGCCTATGTCCGCTTCGCGCATGACGCGCCGGCGCTGTTCCGGCTGAGCTTCACGCGGCAGATGCCCGAACGCCAGGGGGAAGGGCGGGACGATGGCGGCGCGGTCGCCTATGGCCTGCTGCGCGCGGGCGTGGGGGAGATGCTGCCCGGCGCGCCGGATGGTGATGCCGCCGCGCTGCACGCCTGGGCGCTGGTCCACGGGCTGGCGATGCTGATCCTCGACCGGCGCATCGCATGGGACGAGGATCGCGTGGCGGCGGTCGTCGGGCTGACGTTCGGTGGCGTCGGTTGACGGGGGCAGGTGGGTTCCGCTTCATTGACAGGCGCGGTCCCCGATCCTATATACCGATCACACCCCATCGTCCGGGAAGCGGCCTGTCTTTGCGCAGCGGGCCGCAGGAATAGGGCGGCGGGGATTTCGAGATGCGTTGGGAGCTGCGGTAAACCGGCAACGGTTGCTTGCGGCTTTTTTGCGTCTCTATCGCGCTCGCGATCTTGATTCTTACAGGCGAGACAATCACTTATGGCGACCAAGGCGATGTCGGTGGGCAAGGCCCTCGAAGCGACCGCAACCAAGCGAATCCGCAAGCTGTTCGGCAATATCCACGAAGCGGTGGAAATGCCCAACCTGATCGAGGTGCAGCGCGAATCCTATGAACAGTTCCTGCGCTCCGACCCCTCGGTCGGCTATGTGTCGGGTCTCGAAAAGACGCTGCGCAGCGTGTTCCCGATCCGCGATTTCGCCGGTACCGCCGAACTGGACTTCGTCCACTACGAGCTGGAAGACCCCAAATATGACGTCGAGGAATGCCGTCAGCGCGGCATCACCTATGCGGCGCCGATGAAGGTCACGTTGCGCCTGATCGTGTTCGAGGTCGACAGCGAAACCGACACGCGCTCCGTGCTCGATATCAAGGAGCAGGACGTTTACATGGGCGACATGCCGCTGATGACGGAGAACGGCACCTTCTTCGTCAACGGCACCGAGCGCGTGATCGTGTCGCAGATGCACCGTTCGCCGGGTGTGCTGTTCGACCATGACCGCGGCAAGACCCACTCGTCGGGCAAGTTCCTGTTCGCCGCGCGCGTCATCCCCTATCGCGGATCGTGGCTCGATTTCGAGTTCGACGCCAAGGATATCGTCAACGTCCGCATCGACCGCAAGCGCAAGCTGCCGGTCACGTCGCTGCTCTATGCGCTGGGCATGACGGGCGAGGAAATCCTGAACCATTTCTATGATCGCCTCGTCTTCGAGCGCGCCGAGAATGGCTGGAAGGTGCCGTTCGTCGTCGAGAATTGGCGCGGCGCCAAGCCTGCGTTCGACGTGGTGGACGCCAAGACCGGCGAAGTCGTCTTCGCCGCCGGGCACAAGATCAGCCCGCGCCTCGCCAACAAGGCGGCGAAGGACGGACTCGACACGCTGCTGATCCCGACCGAGGAAATCTTCGGCCGCTATTCGGCCTATGACCTGATCAACGAGTCCACCGGCGAAATCTATATCGAGGCGGGCGACGAAGTGACGGCCGAGAATCTCGAGAAACTGGACGCGGCGGGCATCGACCAGCTTGTCCTGCTCGACATCGACCACAACAACACCGGGCCGTGGATCCGCAACACGTTGAAGGCCGACAAGGCCGAGGACCGCGATCAGGCGCTGTCGGACATCTATCGCGTCATGCGCCCCGGCGAACCGCCGACGCGCGAGACGGCGGAGGCGCTGTTCGGCGGCCTGTTCTTCGACGGCGAGCGCTACGACCTGTCGGCCGTAGGCCGCGTCAAGCTGAACATGCGCCTGGGTCTCGACGCCGACGACACGGTGACGACGCTGCGCAGCGAGGATATCCTCGCCGTGGTCAAGGAGCTGGTGAACCTGAAGGACGGCAAGGGCGAGATCGACGATATCGACAATCTCGGCAACCGCCGCGTGCGTTCGGTCGGCGAACTGCTGGAGAACCAGTATCGCGTCGGCCTGCTGCGCATGGAGCGCGCCGTCAAGGAGCGCATGTCGTCGGTCGATGTCTCGACCGTCATGCCGAACGACCTGATCAACGCCAAGCCCGCCGTGGCGGCCGTGCGTGAGTTCTTCGGCTCGTCGCAGCTTTCGCAGTTCATGGACCAGACCAACCCGCTGTCCGAAGTGACGCACAAGCGCCGCGTGTCGGCGCTTGGGCCGGGCGGGCTTACCCGCGAGCGCGCGGGCTTCGAAGTCCGCGACGTTCACCCGACGCACTATGGCCGCATCTGTCCGATCGAGACCCCGGAAGGTCCGAACATCGGCCTGATCAACAGCCTCGCGACCTTTGCGCGCGTCAACAAATATGGCTTCATCGAGACGCCGTACCGCCGCATCATCGACGGCAAGGTGACGAACGAAGTCGTCTATCTGTCGGCGATGGAAGAGTCGAAGCACACGGTCGCGCAGGCCAACGCCGATCTCAACCCCGACGGCAGCTTCATCGACGAGCTGATCTCCGCGCGCGAGGCGGGCGAATTCCTGATGGCGCCGCGCGAGCAGATCACGCTGATGGACGTGTCGCCGAAGCAGCTCGTTTCGGTCGCGGCCTCGCTGATCCCCTTCCTCGAGAACGACGACGCCAACCGCGCGCTGATGGGATCGAACATGCAGCGTCAGGCGGTGCCGTTGCTCCGCGCCGAGGCGCCGGTGGTCGGCACGGGCATGGAAGAGACGGTCGCGCGCGATTCGGGCGCAGCCATCGCGGCGCGGCGCGGCGGCGTGATCGACCAGGTCGACGCGACCCGCATCGTCATCCGCGCGACCGACATGGTCGAGCCGGGCAAGTCGGGCGTCGATATCTATCGCCTGCAGAAGTTCCAGCGCTCGAACCAGAACACCTGCATCAACCAGCGTCCGCTGGTGAAGGTCGGCGACGTGGTCCGCACCGGCGACATCATCGCCGACGGTCCCTCGACGGAACTGGGGGAACTGGCGCTGGGCAAGAATGTCCTCGTCGCGTTCATGCCGTGGAACGGCTATAATTATGAGGACTCGATCCTCATTTCCGAACGCATCGTGAAGGACGATGTGTTCACCTCGATCCACATCGAGGAATTCGAAGTCACGGCGCGCGACACGCGGCTTGGGCCGGAGGACATTACGCGCGATATCCCGAACGTCGGCGAAGAGGCCCTCCGCAACCTCGACGAAGCGGGCATTGTCTATATCGGCGCCGAAGTCGGGCCGGGCGATATCCTCGCGGGCAAGATCACGCCCAAGGGCGAAAGCCCGATGACGCCGGAAGAGAAACTGCTGCGCGCAATCTTCGGTGAGAAAGCCAGCGACGTGCGCGACACTTCGCTGCGCCTGCCGCCGGGCGTGTCGGGCACGGTCGTCGAAGTCCGCGTCTTCAACCGCCACGGCATCGACAAGGACGAACGCGCGATCGCGATCGAACGCGAAGAGATCGAGCGGCTGAAGCAGGACGCCGACGACGAGCGCGCGATCCTGAACCGCGCGACTTTCTCCAGCCTCAAGGACCTGCTGATCGGCCAGATCACCAGCGCGGTGCCGAAGGGGCTGAAGAAGGGCGACGAGGTCAGCGAGGAGATGCTGGTCAATCTCGACCGCGGCGACTGGTGGAAGCTCGCCGTCGTCGATGACAATGCCCAGACCGCGCTCGAAGCGATCAAGGCGCAGTATGACGACGCGATCAAGCGGATCAACGCGAAGTATGAAGATCGCGTCGAAAAGCTGCAACGCGGCGACGAACTGGCGCCGGGCGTGCTCAAGATGGTCAAGGTCTTTGTCGCGGTGAAGCGCAAGCTGCAGCCGGGCGACAAGATGGCAGGCCGTCACGGCAACAAGGGCGTGATTTCTCGCATCCTGCCGAACGAGGACATGCCGTTCCTCGAGGACGGGACGCCGGTCGATATCGTGCTCAACCCGCTGGGCGTGCCGTCGCGCATGAACGTCGGGCAGATTTTGGAGACGCACCTCGGCTGGGCCTCGCGCGGGCTGGGGCGGCAGGTCACGCAGGCGCTGGAGGAATGGCGCGACGCCAATCCCGACGCGACCGGCGGCCAGATGCCCGAAGCCGTGCGTGACACGCTGGAGCATGTCTATGGCGCCGAATATGCGGCCGACATCCAGTCGCGTGACGCCGACAGCATCGTCGAACTGGCGTCGAACCTGAAAGTCGGCGTGCCGTTCGCGACCCCGGTGTTCGACGGCGCGAAGGAAGCGGACGTCACCAACATGCTGACGCTCGCGGGTCTCGACGGCTCCGGGCAGTCCGACCTGTATGACGGGCGCACCGGCGACAAGTTCGACCGCAAGGTGACGGTGGGCTATATCTATATGCTCAAGCTGCACCACCTCGTGGACGACAAGATCCACGCGCGCTCGATCGGGCCTTACAGCCTCGTCACGCAGCAGCCGCTGGGCGGCAAGGCGCAGTTCGGCGGCCAGCGCTTCGGGGAAATGGAAGTGTGGGCGCTGCAAGCCTATGGCGCGGCCTATACGCTCCAGGAAATGCTGACGGTGAAGTCCGACGACGTGATCGGCCGCACCAAGGTCTATGAAGCGATCGTCAAGGGCGACGACACGTTCGAGGCGGGCATTCCCGAAAGCTTCAACGTGCTGGTCAAGGAAATGCGCTCGCTGGGCCTCAATGTCGAGCTGTCGTCCTATGCGGACGAAGACCCCGACGAGGGACCGGACGCGCTGCCCGAGGCCGCGGAATAACGTAACTCCCTCTCCCCTTCAGGGGAGAGGGCCGGGGAGAGGGGCCGTCACTGTGCTGCCCCGCTAGCTCCTCCCCCCCCCCCCCCCCCCCCCCCCCCCAGGG
>PHEM01000192.1 GCA_002842935.1 Alphaproteobacteria bacterium HGW-Alphaproteobacteria-13
CGGCGTCATAGGCGACCAATCGCCCATCCACATTGCCCTGGAACACCAGATTGCCCGCGGTGGCCAGCGTGCCGCCCTGCATGGTGCCGCGCATCGGGATGCGCCATGCCTCGCGCTGGCGCAGCGGGTCCCAGGCGAGCAGCGCGCTCGAGCTTTCCGGCAGTTCGAGACCGGGCGGCGCGGAACCCGTCCCCGTGTCATAGATGCGATGCCCCTTCGATCGCCAGCCCGCCGTCCCGCCGGGCGGATCGACATAGACGCGTGCGGCATGGCTGACGGGAATATAGGCCAGCCCCGTGCGCGGACTGAAGGACATCGCCGCCACATTATGCGCGCCCAGCGGTCCCGGCCAGATCACCTCCGCCCGCCCGTCCGGATAGCGCGCGAATTCCGTTTCGACCGGACGGCCGCTGGCCGGATCGACATGCGTCGCCCAGTTGACGGGCACGATCTTCTCGGCCGAGATGAACTTGCCGTCGCGCCGGTCGAGCACATAGAAGAACCCGTTCTTTGGCGCGTGCAGCAGCACCGGCGTCGGCTTTCCGTCGATGACGAGCGTCGCCAGTTCGATGTCCATCGTGCTGGTATAGTCCCAGCTTTCCCCCGGCGTGGTCTGATAGTGCCAGGCATAATCGCCGCTGTCGGCGTCGAGCGCCACGATCGACGATAGGAACAGATTGTCCCCGCCCTCCGGACTGCGGATTTTGTGGTTCCACGGCGCGCCGTTGCCGGTGCCGATATAGAGCCGGTCGAATTCGGGATCATAGGCCATGGCGTGCCAGGCGGTGCCGCCGCCGCCATACTCCCACCATTTGCCCGTCCACGTATCGGCCGCCATGCGCATCGCGTCATTCTCGAAACCGTCGGCGGGCTTGCCGGGTACGGTATGGAAGCGCCATTTCTGCCGCCCCGTGCGCGTGTCATAGGCCGTGACATAGCCCCGCGTCGCGCCGAAATCCGCCCCGCCATGGCCGATGACCACGCTGTCCTTGAACACATAGGGGGGACCGGTGACATAGCGCGCATCGTCCGCCTCGGTGGTCTGGACGCTCCACAGCAACGCGCCGCTGCGCGCGTCGAGCGCGATCAGCCGCCCGTCGAGCGTGCCCGTGAACACGCGCCCGTCCCGCCAGGCGATACCGCGAATCCCCCAGCCCATCCGCAGCTTGTCCCCGGCATGGGCATGGACTTCGGGATCATATTTCCACAGCAGGCGGCCCGTGTCCGCATCGATGGCATGGACCACCGAATAGCCCACCGCGAAATAGAGGATGCCGTCCACCGCCAGCGGAGCGCTCTGGACGCTGGGATAGGGGTCGAGATCATAGGCCCAGAGCAGACCCAGCCGATCCACATTGCGATCGTCGATCTCCGTCAAGGCGCTGAAGTGATTTTCGTTCGCCGACCCGCCGTAATAGAGCCAGTCGTCGCCCGCGGCTTCCTGCGGCGACAGCGTCTGCCGCGAATCCGAACAGGAGGCGACCGTCAGCAGCAGCGCCGCCAGCGACAGGAAACGCGCTATCGGGCCTATCATCCATCCATCCCCCGCTCATGCCGACGCCATGGCTTGCTGTTCCAGCTATGATCCGTTTCGGCTTGGCTTGCAACAAAATTAGATCATAGTCTTCTTTTCTGATCTGGCCCGCCACGGCGATTTGCGCCATAAAGGATGCAATGAACGATACCGGCGAAAACAGCGGCCGCGCGGCGGGGGAGCGCTATGCGAGTCCGGCGATGCTCGAACGGCGCAAACGCATTCTGACGGTGGCGCGCGAGCTTGTGAGCGAACAGGGAATCGACGGCTTCAGCGTCGACCTGCTCTGCCGCCGGGCCGATATCGCCAGACAGACGCTGTACAACGCCTTCAAGAGCAAGGAAGGCGTGATCGCCGCCGCGATCCTCGACTATTTCGAGGAATATGAAGCGCGGATACCCTATCGCAGTCCCGTCGGGACGCTCGACAGGCTGATCGAGCGCATCGTCGCGGTGGGGAACCGCAATCTCGCGATCCGCAACTATATCGGCGCCATCACCGAATTTTATTTCAGCAGCACGGCGGGTGACGATCTACGCGGCACGATGCGCGGCATCTTCAGCTCCATCCAGCAGCCCTATGTGAAAAATCTGGCGGAATCCGGCAGCCTGCACCCCTGGATCACCGAGGATCGGCTGATCGAGGCGATGGACGAACAGCGCATGGTCGTCGCCGGCAAATGGGCACAGGGGCGGATGGGCGACGCGGATTTCGTGAACGTCATGGTCATCGCCGTCCTCACCTGTCTGGCGGGTTCGACGCGTGGAAGGCGCAATGCCGACATACTGGCGACGATCGAAAAGATCGCCGCGACCGGCGCCGACGCTTATGTGGAGCGGCTGTAGCGTCCACTGCTTCCGGCGACGAATTCGTCACCCGTACCAGCGGCAGAAATCGCTCGCGAGCGCCTGGGCCAGGCTTTCGCGATAGGCGCCGTGGACGGGGTCGCCGGGCGCGATCAGGCCGAAGCGCAATTCCTCCGCCTGATCGAGCGGCAGCAGCGCGATCGGACAGGCGACGGGGACGAGCTGCGAACCCGTGCCCACTTGCAGCGTCGTCAGCAGTCCGAACATGCGCCGCTCGCGCGTGGCGCGGCCCAGCATCACCAGCCGATATTGCCCCTCCTCGCTCGTCACCAGATAAGTGTGGCCCGACAGGTTCGGCATGGACACGAACCCCGCCTGCGTGAAGCTGCTGTCGGCGCGCTCGCTTTCGGCGAAGCGCAAATGGCTCGCCTCCGTGTCCCAGAAAATCTCGGTGCGATAGGCATAGACGGCGTCGGGCTGGCTGAAGGCGGGCCGCAGCGTCAGATAACCGCCCTCGATCCAGCGCACCGCCGGGCGGCTGTAGGAACCCATGCTCTCCGGCGCGAGGAAGGCGTCGGGCGCCGCCGCCGTATCGTCGGCACGGCGCAGCGGCGTGCCGAGCACATCCTCTATCCGCACCACCGTCGTCAGCGTGAAGGGGCGGCTGCCCGACAGCGCCTTTTCCAGCGTCGACAGGCTGACCTTCGCCATGTCGGCGAGCGCCTGGCGCGATATCCGCCGCCGCGCCAGTTCCTCGCGCAGCCGCGTGGCGATTGCGTCATTCTCGCTGCTTCGCAATATGGTCTGATCGGTCATGCGCCCCCCTACCCGGACAATTCCACACATATCCGCACATTTCGTCAAGGACTTTGCGGCTTTCCGCCCGAATAGACCGCGCCGCGCCGAAATCGGCAAGGATTTCGCGTGGCTGTCCGGCAGCGCCCGTGTCTAGTCGAGAGGCTCCAGCCAGAAGGAGCCTGTACCATGCCGACGCCCATCCCCGTCCGCCCTGTCCCCCGCCCCGCCCGCCACGTCGAGAACCGCAAGCGCCTGCGTATCGGCGCGGTCACGCTGATCGCGGTGGTGGTGAGTTGCCTTGTCGTCAGCCATGCCCGCGCCGAGGAAGGCGGCGACGTCCTCGCGGGCGGCGCGCTGATGCTGCGCGGCAAGGACGGCGCGGCGGCGATGCCCGCCGTGCGGCTGGGCACCGACATGGACGTGACCGTCAGCGGCCCGATCCTGCGTGTCCGCGTCACGCAGGCGTTCCGCAACAGCAGCGACCAGTGGATGGAGGCGACCTATCTCTATCCGCTGCCCGACGACGGCGCGGTCGACACGATGAAGATGGTGGTCGGCCAGCGCGTGATCGTCGGCCGCATCAAGCGCCGCGAGGAAGCCCGCGCCCTTTATGACCTGGCGAAGGCCGAGGGACGCAAGGCGGGTCTGGTCGAATCGGATCGGCCCAACCTGTTCCGCAACCATGTCGCCAACATCGCCCCCGGCGAGACGGTGCTGATCGCCATCGAATATCAGGCGCCCGTGCGCCAGATCGGCGGCGAATATGCGATGCGCCTGCCGCTGGTCGTCGGACCGCGCTATGTCCCACCGCACACGCTGACCGACGGGACCGCGATGGCCGACGCCGCCCGCGTCACCGCGCCGCTGGCCGATCCCGCGCTCGGCCGTTCGCTCAATCCCGTGTCGATCGCCGTGCATCTGGCGCCGGGCTTCGTGCCCGCAGGCATCGTCAGCCCCTATCACAAGATCGCCGTGACCGAGACGGGTCCGGAAGAGCGCCGCGTCACGCTGGCGGCGGGCGAGGAACCGGCGGATCGCGATTTCGAGCTGCGCTGGCGACCGGCGGACGGCAACCCCGCCATCGGCCTGTTCCGCCAGACGCTGGACGGCGAGCATTATGTGATGGCGACGATCACGCCGCAGGCGAAAATCACACCCGACAAGGCCGCGCCGCGCGAGATGATCTTCGTCATCGACAACAGCGGATCGATGGGCGGCGAATCGATGGCCGCCGCCAAGCAGAGCCTGCTCCACGCGCTGGGCACGCTGCGGCCGGAAGACATGTTCAACATCATCCGCTTCGACGACACGATGACGCAATTGTTCGACCATGCGACGCTGGCCAGCCCCGGCCAGATCGCGCTGGCCCGCAAGTTCACCGAAGGACTGCAAGCGTCCGGCGGCACGGAGATGCTGCCCGCGCTGCGCGCCGCGCTCGCCGACGAACGTCCCGGCGACAAGGGCGTGCGGCAAGTGATCTTCCTGACCGACGGCTCCCTGTCGAACGAAAGGGAGATGATGGCGGAAATCGCCGCCCATGGCGGACGCAGCCGCATCTTCATGGTCGGCATCGGATCGGCGCCGAACATGTATCTGATGCGCCGCATGGCCGAGACCGGGCGCGGAACCTATACCAATATCGGCGACGCCGCCGACGTGACGACAAGGATGGCCGCGCTGCTCGACCGGCTGAAGGCGCCCGCCGTGCGCGACCTTGCCGTGCGCGTCGAGGGCGGCAAGCTCGACCTGACGCCCCAGGCCCTGCCCGACCTTTACGCGGGCGAGCCGCTGCTGCTGCTCGGCAAGGGCGAGCGGATCGGGGGCCGGATCGTCGTCAGCGGCATGATCGGCGACAAGCGCTGGAGCCAGAGCATAGAACTCGCCAGGGCCGCCGCCAGTCCCGCCGTCGCGCGGCTGTGGGCGAACCGCCGCGTCGCCGATATCGAGGCGCAGCGCTGGTCGCGGCAGATCGACGGCGCCAAGGCCGACGAGGCGATCGCGGACATCGGCCTTGCCTATAACCTCGTCACCACGCAGACGAGCCTCGTCGCCGTCGACGAGACACCGGCGCGTCCCGCGGGCGCGAAGCTGACGCCGGAGGAGCTGCCGCTGCTGCTGCCCAGGGGATGGGACTTCGACGCGCTGCTCGGCCGCGCCGCGCCCGCGCCGTCCGGCGAAGCGGCGCTGCCGGAACAGACCGAAGAGCTGGACCTGCCGCAGACGGCGACGGGCTTTCTCGGTACCGTCCATCGCGGGCTGGCGATGCTGGCGCTGGGATTGCTCGGTCTCGTCGGCGCATTCCGCCGCCGCCGCGCGGGAGCGGGCGCGTGAGGGGCCGCGCCGCCTTGGCCGTCGCCTCGCTGCTGCTGTGCGCGGCGGGTGCCGGTCTGACGGTGCAAGGCGTCGCCGTTCCCGTGAAGGCGCATGTCGCGCAGGACCGGCTCGCGCGGACGTTCGAACAGCGGCTGGCCGTCCCCGCCGCCGCCGAACCCGCACCGCACCGCGTCCGGGCGGCGCGGACCGCACTACCGCCGTCGCCGTCCGCGCTGCCGGAGGCGGGACCCGTCGCGCGGCTGAGCGTCGAGCGGCTGGGCGTGAAACAGGTCGTGCTGGCGGGCGGCGACGACGCGGAACTGCTGAGCCGCGCCCCCACGCTGCTGAAGCGCAGCGAGGGGAAGAATCCCGTGACGATCCTCGCCGCGCACCGCGATACGCATTTCCTGTTCGTCCGCGACCTGCACGCGGGCGACGAGATCGGCCTGCAACTCGTCACGGGCGCGGTCGAACGCTATCGCGTCATACGGTTCGAAACGGTGCTCTGGGACGGTTTCACCTGGCCGCGCGACCCCGCCCGACCGCTGCTGGCGCTCGCGACCTGCTATCCCTTCGGCGGGACGGAATATGGCGGACCGTGGCGCCGCGTGGCCTGGGCAGAGCGCGTCGGCTGACGCGCCCGCCCCCGTGCGCGGGTCAATAGACGACGACGCTGCGGATGCTTTCTCCGGCGTGCATCAGGTCGAAGCCCTTGTTGATCTCTTCCAGCGTCAGGACGTGAGTGATCATCGGGTCGATCGCGATCTTGCCGTTCATATACCAGTCGACGATCTTCGGCACATCGGTGCGGCCCTTCGCGCCACCGAACGCCGTGCCCTTCCACACGCGCCCCGTGACG
>PHEM01000193.1 GCA_002842935.1 Alphaproteobacteria bacterium HGW-Alphaproteobacteria-13
TCTCGATTTCCAGTTCGCCGCGCCGTTTCGCCGTCAGTTTCTTCGAATCGGCCAGCCCGGCGATGCCACCTTCGCACAGCAGCACCGCCGCCGCGACCACCGGTCCCGCCAGCGGCCCGCGACCCGCTTCATCGACGCCGACGATCATATATCCCCCTCCCGCAAGCGGGAGGGGCAGCGAGAGTTGTGGGCTTGCTCGCTACTCGCAGCGGGGTGGGCAAGCGGCGGCGGCGGGACTGGCCCACCCCCCAGCCCCCTCCCGCAAGCGGGAGGGGGAGCTAGATACGCCACGGCGGGAACCTGCGATATTCGCCCGCCTGATAGAGGCACAGGCGATTGCCCGCGGGATCGGTCAGCCGCGCCTCGCGCCAGCCCCAGCCTTCGTCGCGCGGCATCTGGTCGAAGCGGACGCCGCGCCGCGCCAGATAGGCGACCCACGCGTCGAGCGCCCCGCTTTCCAGATAGGCCGCCCCGCCGCCCACCGCGCCGCCGTCTTCGACATGGATCGACAGGGTGACGCCGTTCGCCGCCTCGAACCGAGCATAGCCATTTGCCGGACTATCGACGATCTGCGTCAGGCCCATCTGCTTGTAGAAGGCGACCGACGCCGTATGATCGCGCGCGGGCAGCGTGATGTGGTTGAGCGCGGGTCCCGTGAACAGCCCGTCGTTGCGCACGGCCTGCTGCCCCATCGGCCCATGGCCCTCGCCAAGCCCCGGCGCGTCGAGCAGCGCCAGCCGCACGAAGTCACGCGCGCGCGCGACCGCAGGCTCCAGCGGCATTCCCTGCGCCAGCCCCGTGGCGATGGCGCTGGCCAGCGTGCAGCCCGTGCCATGCGTATGACGGCTGTCGATGCGCGGCGCTTCCCAGCGCGCGACTTCGCCCGCGCCGGGTTCCAGCAGGCGATCGACGATCGTCTCGCCTTCGCCGTGCCCGCCCTTTTCCAGCAGCGCGCAGCCATGGCCCAGCACCGCCGTCTCCCCGCCCAGCGCGGCCAGTTCGGCAAGGTTGGGCGTCGCCACGGTCGCGCGCGCCATCAGCTTTTCAAAAGCGCGGATCGTCGCCGCGTCGGCCAGCACCGATCCGCTGGTCGATACCATCACGGGATCGAAGACCACCGCCGTCGCGGCGAGATCGGGCCGCGCCAGCCGCTCGGCCACCGCCGCCGCCGTCTCCGCGCTGCCGATCATGCCGATCTTGACGGCATCGACGCCGATATCCGCGACAACGCTGTCGATCTGCATCAGCACCATCTCGGTGGGCACGGCGTGGACGCCCTGCACGCCCATGCTGTTCTGCGCCGTGATCGCGGCGATGGCGGTCATCGCGTGGCCGCCCAGCATCGTCACCGTCTTGATGTCGGCTTGAATACCCGCGCCGCCGCCGCTGTCGGACCCGGCGACGATCAGGACGCGCGCCGTGGTCATGGCTTGTACTTTCGCTCCGTCGAACCGGGGAATTTCGCCAGCATCGGGCCTTCCCGCAAGGGCCGGTCGAGCAGGTCGCCGCCGCAATTGGGACAGCGCTCGTCGAGCGCATCGGCACAGGTCGCGCAGAATGTGCATTCGAACGAACAGATGAAGGCCCCGTGGATATCCGCGGGAAGGTCGCAGCCGCACCGTTCGCAATCGGGTCGCATTTCCAGCATATCAGTTCTCCGTTACGGCGCGCACAGCGTCGCAGATCATGTCCACCACATGTTCGACCTGCCCGGCGTCGTCGCCTTCGGCCATCACGCGGATCAGGGGTTCGGTGCCCGAGGCACGGATGACCAGTCGCCCGCGCCCATTCAGCGCCGCCTCTCCGTCCGCGATCGCGGTGCGGACGGACGCGCTGTCCAGCGGCTTGCCGCCCGCGAAGCGGACATTCTTGAGGAGTTGCGGCACGGCGTCGAACTGGTGGAGCAGCTCGCTCGCGGGCCGCCCCGCCCGCACCAGCTCGGCCAGCACCTGCAGCGCGGCGAGCGTGCCGTCACCCGTCGTCGCATGGTCGGACAGGATCATATGCCCCGACTGTTCGCCGCCGACGTTGAAGCCGCCCGTACGCATCCGTTCCAGGACATGACGGTCGCCGACCTTGGTACGCTCCAGCCGCAGCCCCTCGCCTTCCAGGAAGCGTTCGAGACCCAGGTTCGACATCACCGTCGCGACGACGCCGCCGCCCTTCAGCCGCCCCTGCCGCGCCCAGCTTGCGCCGATCAGCGCCATGATCTGGTCGCCGTCGACGATCGCCCCGGCCTCGTCGACGATGATCAGCCGGTCGGCGTCGCCATCGAGCGCGATGCCGATGTCGGCCCCGCTCGCCACCACCGTTTCCTGAAGCAGCGCGGGCGCGGTCGATCCGCAGCGGTCGTTGATGTTGGTGCCATTGGGTTCGATGCCGATCGCGATGACGTCGGCGCCCAATTCCCAGAACACCGTCGGCGCGCTGTTATAGGCGGCGCCGTTGGCGCAATCGAGCACGATCTTCAGCCCGTCGAGCCGCACCGATTGCGGCAGGCTCTGCTTGACGGCGTGGATATAGCGGCCGCGCGCGTCTTCGATGCGCTTGGCGCGCCCGATCTGCGCGGGCGCGGCCAACA
Organism: Alphaproteobacteria bacterium HGW-Alphaproteobacteria-13; assembly: GCA_002842935.1. GTDB lineage: Bacteria > Pseudomonadota > Alphaproteobacteria > Sphingomonadales > Sphingomonadaceae > Sphingopyxis. The sequence goes on from PHEM01000193.1 coordinate 2,582, forward strand.
TCGGCTCGCGTTCCAGCAGCGCCTCGATCTGCGCCTCATCCTCGTCCGACAGCTTGTAACCGTCGGGACCGAACAGCTTGATGCCGTTGTCATGATAGGGATTGTGGCTGGCCGACAGCATCACGCCCAGGTCCGCGCGCATCGAACTGGTCAGCATCGCGACGGCGGGCGTCGGCATCGGTCCCACCTGCACCACGTCCATGCCGACGCTGGTGAAGCCCGCGACCAGCGCGTTTTCCAGCATATAGCCCGACAGGCGGGTATCCTTGCCGATCACGACGCGGTGCTTGTGCGCGCCGCGCAGGAAATGGGCGCCCGCCGCCATGCCGACGCGCATCGCCACCTCGGCGGTGATCGGCGCCCGGTTGGTCAGCCCGCGGATACCGTCGGTTCCGAAAAACTTGCGCATGGCACCTCCGCTACCTAAGCCCGAAGCCAAGGCGACGCGCCTGCCCCGGCTTTTTCCGGGACGGCCCTATGTCACCCGTTTTTGCTTGGCAAGCTGGCCGGAGGGATTGGACGTGAAATCGGCATGGATCATCCTTTCGGCGCTGGTCGCCGGAATGCTGCTGGGCGTCGGATTCGAAAGCGCCATGCCGGGCGCGGGCGCCGCCTCGCTGCCTTTCGTCGAACCGGTGGGGCTGCTGTGGCTGAACGCGCTCAAGATGACGATCATCCCGCTGGTCGTCGCGCTGCTGATCACGGGCATCACCGCGACCGCCGACGCGGCGCGCGCGGGCACGCTCGCGGCGCGCTCGATCCTCATCTTCCTTGTCGCCATCTTCCTGTCGGGCGCGATGAGCTTTGCGATGATGCCGGTGCTGCTGCGCCTGTTTCCGCTGTCCGCCGGGGCGGCCGACGCGCTGCGCCACGGTCTCGGCGGCCCGGCCGACGCGCCGCCCTCGCCCGGATTCGGCGATTTCCTGCTGTCGCTGATCCCGACCAATCCGATCGCCGCGGCGGCGGAGACGGCGGTGCTGCCGCTGATCGTCTTCACCACCATCTTCGCCTTCGCCATCACGCGCATCGGGCCGGAAGGACGCGCGCTGCTGGCCGCCTTCTTCAAGGCGCTGGGCGATGCGATGCTGATCGTCATCACCTGGGTGCTCGCGCTCGCGCCGATCGGCGTCTTCGCCCTCGGCTATGCGCTGGCGGTCAAGGCCGGCGTCGCCGCGTTCGGCGGGCTGCTGCATTATGTGCTGATCGTCTGCGGCATCGGCCTATGCGTCGTCCTGTTCGCGCTGCTGCTCACATGGCTGGTCGCGGGCGTCCCGCTGCCGCGCTTCGTCCGCGCGATGGTGCCGACGCTGGCCGTCGCCGTCAGCACGCAAAGCTCGCTCGCCTGCCTGCCCGCGATGCTCAAGGCGTCGGAAGAGCTGGACGTCGATCCGCGCAAGGCCGACGTCGTGCTGCCGCTGGCGGTCGCGCTGTTCCGCTTCACCAGCCCGGCGATGAACCTGGCCGTCGTCGTCTATGTCGCCTGGCTGTTCGGCATCGCCGTGACGCCGTGGTCGATGGCCGCCGGCATCGCCGTCGCGATGGCGGCGGCGCTGAGTTCCGTCAGCCTGCCGGGATCGATCAGCTTCGTGACGTCGATCGCGCCGATCGCGGTGGCGATGGGCGTTCCCGTCGCGCCGCTGGGCCTGCTCGTCGCGGTCGAGACCTTTCCCGACATCTTCCGCACGCTGGGCAACGTCATCGCCGATGTCGGCGCGACCAAATATGCCGCCGACAGCGTGCCCGACGAGGCGCGCTGATCTTATCGGTCATAGGCCTTGGGCAGCGCGCCTTCCCCCGGTTCCCTATAGCGGTCGCGCAGGCGGTCCTGCCGCGTCGTCAGCGACTGGCGCTTGCCGTCGATCCAGATCGCGGCGGGGCGGCTGCCGAGTTCCAGCGGATCGCCGTCCCAGATCACCACGTCGCCGACGCGCCCGGCCGCCAGCGACCCGATCACGCCGTCCATGCCGACGGCGCGCGCCGGGGCGCTGCTGATCGCGGCGAAGGCCTGGTCCCAGCTCAGCCCGCTGGCACCGGGCAGGCGCGACAGACCGACCAGATTGCCGGCATATTGCGTGACATAGCCCATCTTGTGCGCGTCATCATCGTCGAACACGCCGACCGATATATCGACGCCCGCCGCCTTCAGCCGCCCGGCGTTCGACTGCGTGGCGCCGAGCCGTTCGAAGCTGTCGGGCAAGTCGCTGAGCGGCGACAGCAGCACCGGCACCTTCGCCGCCGCGATCTCGCGCGCGACGAGCCAGCCTTCGGTCGCGCCGACCAGGACGAGCTTGAGCGCCGGAAACTCGCTTTTCAGCTTGAGTATATTCAGCAGGTCGGCGGCGCGGTCGGCGCGCACGAACAGCGGCGTCGTGCCGTCGATCACGCGCACCAGCGCATCGGCGTCGGCGCGCTGGATCATCGCGTCATTGCCCCATTGCGCCAGCGCGGCGGGATCGCGGGCATAGCTGCGCGCCGCCAGCAATTGTTCGCGGAACAGCAGGAAGGTCGCGGCGCGGCTGCCGCCCGCCTTCGCCGCGCCGTCCTCGCCGAACGCGACATATTGCAGGGCGCGCGGGCGCGTCACCATGTCCATGTCGTCGCCCAGATCGACGACGGCGCCCTGGCCCGCGAACAGATTGCTGCTGCCCGACGGTGCGACGATCGCGCGCGTCACGCCCGACGCGCGATTGACCGCGACGGGCGAACCCATGGGATTGAGCGCGGGCGCGATGTCCAGCCCGGCGGCAAAGCGCGTCCGGGCCGCCGCGCGATCGTTGGAACCGGGGACGGCATCGACCTCGACCAGCCCGACGCGGCTGAACGCCGCGACGATGCCCGGCGTCACCCAGCGCCCTTCGGCATCGACCTGCTCGACCCCGGCCGGAACCGCGACGCCCGCCCCCGCCGCGACGACCTTTCCGCCGCGCACGACGACCGTACCGCCCTCAACCGGCGCGCTGCCGTCGCCGATGACGAGCCGCGCGTTGGTGATCGCGATATCCTGCGCGGCGACGGGAAGCGCGATGGCCATCAGGACGACCCCGACCACCGCTCGTGTCGAGCGAAGTCGAGACACCCCGAAGGCGCGCACGAACGAGGGGCATCTCGACTTCGCTCGATGCGAACGGGGATGGGAGGGCGTGAAAAGCTTCGTCATTTCACATCCCCTTCACCCGGCTGCCCCAGTTCGAAGTCGCTGACGGGCCGCCGTTTCGGGTCCATCGCATCGAACATCAGCGCGCCGTCGATCCAGACCTTTTCGGGCCGTGTATAGGCACTGAACGGGTTGCCGTTCCACAGCACCGCGTCGGCCATCTTGCCCGGCGTCAGGCTGCCCGTGTCGTCGGCGATGCCCAGCGCCTTCGCGGGGTTCGACGACAGCCAGGTCCACGCCTGTTCGTCGCTGATCTCGATACCCATGCGGCGTCCGGCCTTCAGCGCCTTGGCCGCTTCCTGGTTGAGCCGCTGGATCTGGTTCGCGTCGTCCGAATGGACGATGGTGCAGGCGCCGGCCTGGTGGACGAGCGGAATATTCTCGTTGATGCCGTCATAGCCTTCCATCTTGAAGCCCCACCAGTCGGCCCAGATCGCCGCGCAAATGCCCTCCTTCGCCAGCAGGTCGGCGACCTTATAGCCTTCGACGGCGTGGTGGAACGCCGTCACCTTATAGCCGAACTC
>PHEM01000194.1 GCA_002842935.1 Alphaproteobacteria bacterium HGW-Alphaproteobacteria-13
GGGCGCATCGTCTATTGCCAGATGCTGAACGCGCGCGGCGGCATCGAGTGCGACCTGACGGTGACGCGGCTCGGCGAAACCGCCTTCCTGCTGGTGGTGCCCGGAGCGACGCTGCAGCGCGACCTGGCCTGGCTGCGCCGCAACCTCGGCGATGATCTGGCGGTGATCACCGACATGACCGCCGCCGAGATCCACGCGCTCGGCCTGTCCGAAGTCGCGCGTATCCACGGCGAGATGGAGAAGATCCGCGACAAGGTCGGCTTTCGCGGCGACCTGAAGCAGTTTTTCGAGCATCTGCGCACCAGCCCGCAATATTATCACACGACGCGCGAGGATTATCTGGCCGAGGTCGATACCCATGTGAAGGCGATGGAGGCGCGGCTGCCCGCCTTCTTCAACACGCTGCCCAAGGCGGGCCTGCACGTGAAGGCGGTCGAGGCGTTCCGCGAGAAATCGGCGGGCAAGGCCTTTTACCAGTCGCCGTCGCCCGACGGGTCGCGGCCGGGCACCTATTATGTGAACCTTTACGATCTGCGCGACATGCCGATCACCGAACTGGAGGCGCTGGCCTATCACGAAAGCGTGCCGGGCCATCACCTGCAACGCGCCGTCCAGACCGAGCTGACGGGCCTGCCGCCCTTCCGCCGCTTCGGCAGCTTCACGGCCTATACGGAGGGCTGGGGCCTCTATGCGGAAGAGTTGGCCAGGGACATGGGATTCTATACCGACCCCTACAGCGATTTCGGGCGGCTGGCGATGGAGCTGTGGCGCGCGTGCCGGCTGGTCGTCGATACCGGCATCCACGACCGGAAATGGAGCCGCGAGCGCGCCATCGCTTATCTAAAGGATAACACCCCCAACCCCGACGGCGACATCGAAAAGGCGATCGAGCGCTATATCGTCTTTCCGGGACAGGCGACCGCCTATCTGATCGGCAAGATGAAGATCGTCGAACTGCGCACGCGCGCGCAGACGGCGCTGGGCGAGCGTTTCGACATCCGCGCCTTTCATGACGTGGTGCTGCAATCGGGACCCGTGCCGCTCGACATATTGGAAAAGCGCGTCGATGCGTGGATCGCGCGCGCGGAACGATGAGGGCTTGACGCGCGCGCGCCGGACCGCAAATCATGGCCGGGATAAACAGGCAGGGGGTAAAGCTGCCAGGGGAGCATTTCGTCATGTCGCAGAAAGCCGGTGCGCCGTCAGGCCCGGACGGCAGCCCGCCGTTCGAAGTCCGCTATTTCGTGCCCGATCCCGATCTGGCGGAACGCGTGTCGAGCTTTTACGCCGCGCACATCAACATGCCGCTGTTCGACGAATATGAGCGCGCCGACCGTCCGCAATTCCGCATCATGCCCGTTCCCGACGGCGAATATATCTTCGCCGACGGCCATCGCTTCGCGTCCGCGCGGGCGACGATCATCGGCCCGACCAGCGCCCCCGTGCGGGCGGTCTGCGCGGGACCGACCGTCATCTATGGTTTCGGCCTGCTGCCCGCGGGCTGGGCCGCGCTGATGGGCGACGACGGCGGCAAGCTGACCGACCGCGCGGTCGATGCCGCGGAGATGTTCGGACGCTGGATCGACGACGCGATCGACACGCTGACCGGCGCGGAGACCATCGAGCAGAAAATGGTCGTCGCCAACAATATCGTGCGCGAGATCGTGAAGCCCGACGACGCGGCGCCGCTGTGGTTCATCCGCACCGTCGATGCCTGGCTGACGGGATCGGCCTCTCCGCAAGTCGCCGATCTGGTCGCGGAAACCGGCATGTCGATCCGCTCAGTCGAGCGGATGACCAAATATTATTACGGCCTGCCGCCGCGCATGCTGGCGCGCAAATATCGCGCGCTGCGCGCGGCATCGGCGCTGGCGCGCGGCGAGGACCTGGAAACGGCGCTGCGCGGCGACGCATTTTACGACCAGTCGCACCTGATCCGCGAGGTCAAGCGCTTCGCAGGCGCGACGCCGGGGCGACTCGCGAACCCGACGCTCTATACCAAGGCGACGATCAAGGGCCGCAACCAGATGGCCGGCAAGGTCAGCCCGCTGGTGTCGGAGACCTAGGGTCCGCACGCGATCGGGAAGCCGTCGAGCTGTCCCGATTGCGTACAAACCCCAACGCCCGTCGATTTGGCGTTTCCATACAATCGCGAATCATTCGCGGGGCATAGTCCGTTCCTGCGACCCAGAAGAGTCGGCCTTTTTAAGACCGGGATCTTCATCTGGCGCCCGTCCGGTTCGTCCGGGCGGGCGCCATTTTTTTGGGGAATATATCCTTTACAAAAACAAGCAGCACAGTTCCTCCCCGCAAGCGGGGAGGGGGACCGCCGAAGGCGGTGGAGGGGCCGGGACGGTGCGTCGGGACGAGAGGTTTCGACCCCTCCGTCAGCCCTGCGGGCTGCCACCTCCCCGCTTGCGGGGAGGAATATTTGCAAGCGATATAATCGCCATTTTTTGGGCTATTTTTTCCCGGAGCACGCGAAAGTTTCGCCAGCTTGCGCCGCGCGCGGGCTTCGCCTATATAAGTGGAACAATTTAGTCCACTTAAGAATCGTTCGCAATTGCGGACGGAAAAAGAAGATGCGCCTGTCCAATCTTGCCGACTATGCCGTGGTGCTGATGAGCGCCGCCGCCCGCCAGTGCGGGTCGGTGTCGATTCATGCCGGAATGCTGGCCGAACAGACCGGGATTCCGGGACCGACGGCGCAAAAGCTGGTGAGCAGCCTCGCACGCGCCGGGCTGCTCGTCGCCTCGCGCGGCAGCGGCGGCGGCGTGCGCTTGGCGCGGCCCGCGGCGGCGATCAGCATCGCCGACATCATCGAGGCCGTCGAAGGCCCGATCGCGCTGACCGCCTGCTGCGACGCGAGCCGTCATGATTGCGGTTTCGAGGGCGCCTGCCAGATCCAGCCGCACCTGGGCGTCGTCAACGGCGCCGTGCGCGACGCGCTGGCGGGCATCAGCCTGGCGAGCATGACGGTTCAACCCACCCAACAAGACTCCTTCGGAATTCGGACATGACCGACAGCCCCACTCTCCCCATCAAGGATCAGGCCGCCCGCGAGGCCGCGCTGCGCGTCGCCGATTACGAGCATGGCTGGTCCGCCGACATCGAACAGGAATTCGCGCCCAAGGGTCTGTCCGAAGACACGGTCCGCTTCATTTCGGCCAAGAAGAACGAGCCGCAATGGATGCTCGACTGGCGGCTGAAGGCCTATCGCCACTGGCTGACGATGCCGACGCCCGACTGGGCAAAGCTGAACGTGCCGCCGATCGATTACCAGGACGCCTATTATTATGCGGCGCCCAAGGCGAAGCCCAAGCTGTCGTCGCTGGACGAAGTCGATCCCGAAATCCTGGAAGTCTACAAGAAGCTCGGCATCCCGATCGAGGAGCAAAAGGTGCTCGCGGGCGTCGAGGGCGCGCGCAAGGTCGCGGTCGATGCGGTGTTCGACAGCGTCAGCGTCGCGACCACCTTCCGCGAGGAGTTGAAGAAGGCCGGCGTCATCTTCCTGTCGATCAGCGAGGCGATCCGCGAACATCCCGATCTGGTGAAGAAGTGGCTCGGCCGCGTCGTGCCGATGCACGACAATTATTTCGCGGCGCTCAACTGCGCGGTCTTTTCGGACGGGACGTTCGTCTATGTGCCAAAGGGCGTGCGCTGCCCGATGGAACTTTCCACCTATTTCCGCATCAATGCCGAGAATACGGGGCAGTTCGAGCGCACGTTGATCGTCGCCGACAAGGGCGCCTACGTCTCCTATCTGGAGGGCTGCACCGCGCCGATGCGCGACGAGAACCAGCTCCACGCCGCCGTGGTCGAACTGGTCGCGCTCGACGATGCCGAGATCAAATATTCGACCGTCCAGAACTGGTACCCCGGCGACGCCGAGGGCAAGGGCGGCATCTATAATTTCGTCACCAAGCGCGCGCTGTGCCAGGGCGCGCGGTCGAAAGTGTCGTGGACGCAGGTCGAGACCGGCAGCGCGATCACGTGGAAATACCCAAGCTGCGTGCTGAACGGCGACGACAGCGTCGGCGAATTCTACTCCGTCGCGGTGACGAACAATTATCAGCAGGCCGACACCGGCACCAAGATGATCCACAACGGCAAGCGTACCCGCTCGACCATCGTCAGCAAGGGGATCAGCGCGGGCAAGTCGAACGGCACCTATCGCGGGCTGGTCCGCGTCGCGCCGAACGCGGAAGGCGTGCGCAACTTCACGCAATGCGACAGCCTGCTGCTCGGCGACCAGTGCGGGGCGCATACCGTCCCCTACATCGAAGTCCGCAACCCCAGCGCGACCGTCGAGCATGAAGCCACGACCAGCAAGATCAGTGACGACCAGCTTTTCTATGCGATGCAGCGCGGGCTTAGCCAAGAGGAAGCGGTGGCGCTGATCGTCAACGGGTTCGCGAAAGAGGTGTTGCAGCAACTGCCGATGGAGTTCGCAGTCGAGGCGCAGAAGTTGCTGGGGATCAGCCTTGAGGGGAGCGTGGGGTGACGGGAAGGATTTACGATCAACCCAGCAAGGCTTTGATGACCGAGTGGGCTAAAGCGCACCTGAAACCGGCGCAACTCTACTCCAAGTCACAAATCGTCGATTGGTTCATGGCATCTTATCCGAGGTTCGAAAGCCGCGCATCGGTGGCCGCGGATGTCGAAGCGATGTCGGTGAACAGCCCCAATCGCCGCCATCACCCTTCCGTCAAACCGGGGTCAGGGCACGACCTGTTTTACAAGGAGGGGCGAGGCCGCTTCCGCTTGTGGGAACCGGAACGTGATCCCGCGCCGATTTACAAACATGATATCGAAGCGTTAATTGGAAATGCTCCGGCGGATGCGGACGAAGCCGATTCGTCAGACATTTCGGAAATCGGGGACACGCAAGGCACGGACACCTTCGCATATGAGAAGGACCTCCAGAATTATCTGGCCCGCAACCTGCACCACCTCGAACCGGGTCTAAGACTTTATGAAGAGGAAGGTCTTTCCGGCATCGAATATAATGCCGGTGGCCGCTTTATCGATATTCTGGCGGTCGATGCAATGGATGCATTGGTCGTTATCGAACTCAAGGTTTCGCGCGGTTATGATCGCGTCATAGGCCAACTGCTCCGTTACATGGGATGGATAGAGAATAATCTTGCCGGACAAAAGAAAGTTCGCGGCATGATCGTGGCCAGTGAAATCACGGAAGATTTGATCTTGGCGACAAATCATATCGCCGACCGGGTCAAGCTATTTGAATATAACATATCGTTCAACATCAAGCAGAAAGAGCGCGTCTAGCGCTGCGCGAACACAATGCTCCAAATCAATAACCTCCACGCCACCGTCGCCGACAAGCCGATCCTGAAGGGGCTGTCGCTTACCATCAACGCGGGCGAGATCCATGCGATCATGGGACCGAACGGCGCGGGCAAGTCGACGCTGGCCTATGTGCTCGGCGGGCGGCCGGGGTATGAGGTGACCGGCGGTTCTGTGACCTTCACCCTTTCCCCTCGTCATCCCCGCGAAAGCGGGGAGCCAGCGGCGGCCTTGGCTGACGCCACTTTGGATCCCCGCTTTCGCGGGGATGACGAGGGTGAATTGGACCTTCTCGCCCTCGACCCGCACGAGCGGGCCGCCGCCGGGCTGTTCCTGGGGTTCCAATATCCGGTCGAAATCCCCGGCGTGTCGAACGTGCAGTTCCTGCGCGAAAGCCTGAACGCGCAGCGCAAGGCGCGCGGGCAGGAGCCGCTGTCGGGCGGCGACTTCCTGAAGCTGGCGCGCGAGAAGGCGGGGCTGCTGAAGCTCGACATGGACATGCTCAAGCGCCCCGTGAACGTCGGCTTTTCGGGCGGCGAGAAGAAGCGCAATGAGATGGTGCAGATGGGCATCCTCGACCCCAAGCTGGCGGTGCTGGACGAGACGGACTCGGGTCTCGACATCGACGCGCTGCGCGTCGTTGGTGAAGGGATCAACGCGATCATGCGCCGCCCCGACAAGGCGGTGCTGCTGATCACCCATTATCAGCGGTTGCTCGACTATGTCCGGCCCGATTTCGTCCACGTCCTCGCCGCCGGGCGGATCGTCAAGTCGGGCGGACCGGACCTTGCGCTGAAACTCGAACGCGAGGGCTATGCGGAGGTGGTGGCGTGAGCGTGCCCCATCCGATCCTCCCCGGAACGGGGAGGTGGCAGCCGGAACGGCTGACGGAGGGGTCGGAACCTCTCGTCAGGACGCGCCGTCCC
>PHEM01000195.1 GCA_002842935.1 Alphaproteobacteria bacterium HGW-Alphaproteobacteria-13
ATAGAATTTCCAGCGGCCCCCGCCTGCGCGGGGGCGACGAATATATCATGGTCGAATCGCCGCGGTCACGTTAGCGTAACGCCATGGCCTACAGCCCCTTTGTTCCCCTGCGTGTCTTTTCCAGCTTCACCATGCTGGAAGGGGCGATCGACCCGAAAGCCATTGCCAAGGCCGCGCGTGAGCGGGGGTTTCCGGCGGTCGCGGTTGCCGATCGCAACGGACTTTACGGCGTCATGGCCTTTGGCGACGCCTGCAAGGCGGCGGGGGTTCAGCCGATCGCGGGGAGCTTTCTGTCGGTCGCGCGGCCGGGGCAGCGGCTGGCGAACGGCGCGCCGCTGATCGACTGGCTCGGTCTCTATGCGCAGGACGAGACGGGCTATAACAATTTGTGCGCGCTGGTGTCGGCGGCGCATCTCGGGCGTCCTGTCGAGCAGGACCCGCATGTCGCGCTGTCGGAACTCGCGGGCCGGACCGACGGGCTGATCTGCCTGACCGGCGGCGGCGAGGGCGCGCTGGCGCGGCTGCTGGCCGACGAACAGAAGACGGCGGCCGACGATTATGTCGAGCAACTCGAGGCGCTGTTCGGCGGGCGGCTCTATATCGAATTGTCGCGGCGCGGCGATGCGGTTGAAACGGCGGCGGAAGAGGCGCTGATCGCCATGGCCTATGCCCGCGCGCTGCCGCTGGTCGCTACCAACCCCGCCAATTTCGTCGATCCGCAATTCCATGCCGCGCATGACGCCATGCTGTGCATCGCCCAATCGGCCTATGTCGAAAGCGAGGACCGGCGCGTCAGCAGCCCCGAAGCCTGGCTGAAGTCCGCCGAGGCGATGGAGGATGCCTTCTCCGACTTGCCGGAGGCGATCCGCAACACGCTGGTGGTCGCGCAGCGCTGCGCCTTCATGGCGCCCAAGCGCAAGCCGATCCTCCCCAGCCTCGCGGGCGACCGCGAGGGCGAGGCGGCGCAGCTGGCGCGCGATGCGCGGGCGGGGCTGGACGCGCGGCTTGCCCTCTATCCTGACTTTGGTGACGCGGAGCGGCAGGCCTATGTCGAACGGCTGGAATTCGAAGTCGACGTCATCACGCAGATGGGCTTTCCGGGCTATTTCCTGATCGTTGCCGACTTCATCAAATGGGCGAAGGCGCACGACATCCCGGTCGGGCCGGGGCGCGGGTCGGGCGCGGGCAGCGTCGTCGCCTGGGCGCTGACGATCACCGACCTCGATCCGCTGAAGCTGGGCCTGCTGTTCGAACGCTTCCTGAACCCTGAGCGCGTGTCGATGCCCGACTTCGACATCGACTTCTGCGAAACGCGGCGCGGCGAGGTTATCCGCTATGTGCAGGAGAAATATGGCCGCGACACCGTCGCGCAGATCATCACCTTCGGTAAGCTGAAGGCGCGCGCCGTGCTGAAGGACACCGGCCGCGTGCTCCAGATGAGCTATGGTCAGGTCGATCGGCTGGCGAAGCTGGTGCCGAACCATCCGACCGACCCGTGGACGCTCGAACGCGCGCTGAACGGCGTCGCCGAGTTGATGACCGAATATAAGCAGGACGATGGCGTGCGCCGCCTATTCGACATGGCGCGGCAACTGGAAGGCCTGCCGCGTCACAGTTCGACGCATGCGGCGGGGGTGGTGATCGGCGACCGGCCGCTCGACCAGCTCGTCCCGCTCTATCGCGATCCGCGCTCCGACATGCCGGTGACGCAGTTCGACATGAAATATGTCGAGACGGCGGGTCTCGTGAAGTTCGACTTTCTCGGCCTGAAAACCCTGTCGGTGCTGAAGGAGGCGCGGCGGCTGCTGGCGCTGCGCGGCGTCGACGTCGATCTCGACACGCTCGGCTGGGACGATCCCGCCGTTTACGAGCTGCTCCAGCGCGGCGACACGGTCGGGGTGTTCCAGCTGGAATCCGAAGGGATGCGGCGCACGCTGTCGGCCGTGAAGCCGACCAATTTCGGCGACATCATCGCGCTCGTCGCCCTCTATCGGCCGGGACCGATGGACAATATCCCGCTGTTCGGCGCGCGCAAGAACGGGCGCGAGGCGATCGCCTATCCGCACCCGCTGCTCGAGGGCATTCTCGCCGAAACCTATGGCATCTTCGTCTATCAGGAACAGGTGATGCAGGCGGCGCAGATCCTGGCCGGCTACAGCCTCGGCGGCGCCGACCTCTTGCGCCGCGCGATGGGCAAGAAGATCCAGGCGGAAATGGACGCGCAGCGCGAGACGTTCGTCAAGGGCTGCGGCGAGCATAACCAGATCGATGCGAAGACCGCGAACGAGCTGTTCGACTTGATCGACAAGTTCGCGGGCTATGGCTTCAACAAGAGCCATGCTGCCGCCTATGCCTTGCTGTCCTATCAGACGGCTTGGCTGAAGGCGCATTATCCGCATGAATTTTTCGCCGCGTCGATGTCGTTCGACAGCCACCAGACCGACAAATTGTCGGTGTTCATCGACGATATGCGCCGCCTCGACATCGCGGTCTCGCCGCCGTCGATCAACGAGAGCGAGGCCGATTTCTCGGTCGGGCAGGGCGATGAAGGACTGGTCGTGCGCTATGCGCTCGGCGCGCTCAAGGGCGTCGGTGAAAAGGCGATGGAGGCGCTGGTCGCGGAACGGCGCGCCAAGGGCGATTTCGCCAGCCTCGATGATTTCGCCGCGCGCATCGACCCCAAGCTGCTCAACCGGCGGCAGATCGAGGCGCTGGCCGCCGCCGGGGCGTTCGACTGTGTCGAGCCGGATCGTCCGCGCGCCTTTGCCGGGGCGGAGGCGCTGCTCGCCTGCGCGAACAATTCGGCGCATGAGCGCGCGACGGGGCAGGGCGGACTGTTCGGCGGCGATATCGACCTTGCGCCCGTGCTTCAGCTTCCCGCCGCCGAACCCTGGACGCTCGCCGAGCGGATGACGCGCGAGAAGGAGGCGTTCGGCCTCTATTTCTCCGCCCATCCCGTCGAGCAATATCAGGCGATCATTGCCGCGCGCGGCGCGCGCACCTATGGCGACATTTGCGAGAGTGTCGAAATGACGCCGGGCACGCGCATCCCGATGGTGATGGCGGCCATGGTCGAAAGCGCGCGCGCGCGCGTGTCGCAGCGCGGCAACCGCTTCCTCAACCTGACGCTGTCCGACCGCAGCGGGCAATTCCAGTCGAGCTGCTTCGACGAAGGCGCGGGCAAGGTGCTGGAGACGCTGGCGGCCGAAGGCGGCTGCGCGCTGCTGTCGGTCGAACTCGACTTGCTGGAAGGCGAGGAGACGCCGCGCGTCACCGTGCGCGGCGCGCAGCCGCTGGCCGACATCGCGGCCAGCGCGGCGCTGCAACTGACATGCCGCGTCGAGCTGGCCGAAGCCGTGCCCGACATGGCGCGCCTGCTCGAAAGCCGCGACGACGCGCGGGGACGCGTGATCGTCCTGACGCGCGACGCGCTGACGGGCGAGGATGTGCGGATAGAGCTTGGTCGGCGCTTCGCGCTCGGTCCCGATGTCGTCTCGCGGCTGGAGATGATCGCGGGCGTCAGCGAGGCCGCGCTCTCGCTGGTCGCGCCCCGCGAATTCCGGGTGCGGTGAGGCGCCGGGCAAGGAGAGACTTGCGCGCCGCGCCTGTCCCGCCCTATCTCTGCAAAAAACGAGGCAGAGAGGAACCCGATGTCCGGAATGCAGAGCCAGCCGTTACTTGTCACCAGCCTGATCGATCATGCCGCGCGCGAACATGGCACGCGCGAGATCGTGACGCGCTGGGCCGATGGCGGCACCGCCCGCACGACCTGGGGCGAGGTCGGCCGGGATGCGCGCCGCTTTGCCGCCGCGATGGTGCGGCTGGGAATGGCGAAGGGCGACCGCATCGCGACGCTGGCGATGAACCACGCGCATCACTTGGTCAGCTGGTACGGCACCGCCGGCATGGGCGGCGTGCTGCACACGGTGAATCCGCGCCTGTTCGACGAGCAGCTCGTCTATATCATCAACCATGCCGAGGATCGCGTGCTGCTGTTCGACGCCGCTTTCCTGCCGATCGTCGAGCGGCTGCGCGACCAGCTTTCGACCGTCGAGCATTTCATCCTGTTCGACGCGCCCGCGCGCGGCGGCTATCTTTCCTACAGCGATCTGATCGGCGCCGAGGACGACAGCTTCCAGTGGGTCGAGCTTGACGAGCGCGATCCGGTCGGGCTTTGCTACACCAGCGGCACCACGGGCAATCCGAAGGGCGTGCTGTACGAGCACCGCTCCAACGTCATCCACGCGATGTCGGAGATTCAGCCGGACGCTTTCGCGATGTCGAGCCGCAGCGTGATCCTGCCGATCGTGCCGATGTTCCACGCGAACAGCTGGGGGATTCCCTTCGCTGCGGCGACGGTGGGCGCGAAAATGGTCTTTTCCGCGACCAACGACGCGCAGGTCCTGTGCGACCTGATGCATGCCGAGGGAGTCACGCACAGCGCCGGTGTGCCGACCGTCTGGCTTGCGATGTTCACGCATATGGACGCCACGGGCGCTGGCTATGGCGCGCTTCAGCATGTCACCATCGGGGGGTCGGCGGCGCCGCGCGCGATGATTGAGCGTTTCATGAAGGCGGGCGTCTTTGTCGGGCATGCCTGGGGCATGACGGAGACCAGCCCGATCGGTACGATGGGCAAGCGCCCCTGGAACTGGGACGAGATGAGTTTTGACGAGCAGGTCGATGTTATCTGCCGCCAGGGTTGCCCGCCGTTCGGCGTCGAGCTGCGCATCGTCGATGACGAGGGCCATGTGCTGCCGCGCGACGGACAGACGAGCGGTCGGCTCCAGTGCCGCGGTCCGTGGATCATCCAGCGCTATTTCAAGGCGGACGCCGACGCGGCGGACGCCGACGGCTGGTTCGACACGGGCGACGTGTCGGTGATCCACCCCGATGGCGTGATGCAGATCACCGACCGCGCGAAGGACGTCATCAAGTCGGGCGGTGAGTGGATCAGCTCGATCGAGCTGGAAAATGCCGCCGTCGGCGCGCCGGGGGTGCAGGAGGCCGCGGCCGTCGGCGTCTTCCACCCCAAGTGGGACGAGCGCCCGATCCTGCTGATCGTCAAAAAGCCGGATGCCGAGGTCGGCGAAGCGGACATCCTCGACTATCTGAAGGACAAGGTCGCCAAATGGTGGCTGCCGGACGAAATCCTGTTCGTCGACGAACTGCCCCACACCGCGACGGGCAAGATATTGAAGCGCCAGCTTCGCGACGATTACAAGGATTACAGGCTGAAGGCGCTGGAAGGGGCCTGACTATATGGAACGTCGCCCCCGCGCAGGCGGGGGCCGCTGGCGGCATGATCAGGCGTTGAAGCGCTCAGCTAGGTCCGCCCATTCGGGGTTTTCCTCGGAAATCAAACGCAGTTTCCAAACGCGATTCCATTTCTTGAGCGCCTTTTCCCGGACGATGGCTTCGTCGATCCTGTCGAAGGGTTCGGCATGAACGAGACGCTTCAAATCCCATTTCCGGCAAAACGCCGAACCCGTTCCCGATCGATGCGCCGATATTCGAGTAGGAAGATCAGCGGTCACGCCGATGTAAAGAATGCCCATTGGCTTGTTGGTCATGATGTAGACATGGGTGTTTCTCATCGGCTTTGACTCCATGACGCCCGCGGCCCCCGCCTGCGCGGGGGCGACGGTCAGAACAACTCCATCTGCCCATTGCGCTCCGGCGGGCGGAACAGGTCGCAGCGCAGCGACGGGAAGGGCTTGTCCAGCCCATGTGCGTGCGCCGCGCGGCGGACTCGCTGGCGAATCAGGTCCGGCCAGACGCCCTGGCCCTTCATGCGGGTGAAATAGGCGGGATCATTGTCGCGCCCGCCGCGCATGTCCTGGACGATGTGCATCACCTTGTCGGCGCGGTCGGGATAGTGCGCCGCCAGCCAGGCGCGGAACAGCGGCGCGACTTCGAAGGGCAGGCGCAGCAATATATAGGACGCCCTGATCGCGCCCGCTTCGGCGGCGGCGGCGATGATCGCCTCTATCTCATGATCGGTGACGGCGGGGATGATCGGCGCGATATTGACTTGCGTCGGCACGCCCGCGTCGATCAGCCGGCGGATCGCAGCGAGGCGGCGGCGCGGGTGCGGCGCGCGCGGCTCCAGCGTGCGCGCCGTCCCGGGGGCGAGCGTCGTCACCGATATGGCGACGCCGACCAGCCCGTCGCGAGCCGGTCCGACTTGGTGGTGATCAGCAGCGGGTGCCGCGTTTCCGCCAGCACTTCGACCACCGACCGCGTGACGCCCCAATCGCGCTCGATCGGTTGATAGCCGTCGGTATTGGTGCCGATGGCGATCGGCGCGACCTTGTAATTCCGCTTGGCCAGTTCACGGCGCAGCAGCGTCGCGGCATCGGGTTTGGCGAACAGGCGGCTTTCGAAATCCAGCCCTGGCGACAGATCGTGAAAGGCATGTGTCGGCCGCGCGAAGCAATAGATGCAGCCATGCTCGCAGCCGCGATAGGGATTGATCGAGCGGTCGAAGCCAAGGTCGGGGGAGGCGTTGCGCGCGATGATCGTTCGGGGCTGCTCGATCGTCACCGTGGTGCGCAGCGGCGGCGGCGCGCCGTCGATGGCTTCGGCACTATCGAGCCAGTCGCCGTCCGCCGCGCGCCCCGGCGAGCCGGTGCGAGTCGGAGACGGATTCGCGGGCGCGCCGCGACCGGCAACGGGGGGCAGGGGACGAATGGGTTCCATGATCGCATCCTATCGCGACCAAAAGAACAAACAAGGAACAAATATTCAGGCGACGCGCGTTCAAATCTACTCCGTTCGCCCTGAGCTTGTCGAAGCCTGTCCTGAGCGCCTGCCTTGGCAGGCAGTCGAAGGGGGCCGTTCTTTCCTTCTGCGTCGCAAGAGAAGGACGGTGCTTCGACAAGCTCAGCACGAACGGAAGAGAGGAGGGTGCATATTCGGCGCGCTACGCTAAGAGACGATCATGGTGGAATTCGTTGCCTATCCCTCCCGTTGGCGCATCATGCTGTTAATTATGCTGGCGGTGGCGTTCGTCGTGATGGGGGCGGAGATGATCGGCGCATTTGGCGCTCCGTTCAGTTCCCAGCGCTATTCTCCCGTTTTCATCCTGATAGTGGGCTGGATCGACGTCATCTTCTTCAGTCTCGCCGGTGTCCTGTGGATCAGAATGCTGTTCGACAGGAAGGAGCAGTTGCGGATTGGTGCCGAAGGAATCCGCTGGGCGCGCTGGTCAGACTGGACGATCTCGTGGAATGAAATAACCGATGTCACGACGTGGGAGCTTTATCGGCAAAAATCGATCGTCCTGCATCTTCGCGATCCCGCCCGATTTCCCGGTCGTGGACTGCTCGGCATGGCGGCCAAGGCGAATCGGAGACTGATCGGGGGCGACATCGCCATTTCCCTGACAGGGACGGATCGCAGCGTCGCCGAAGCGCTATCGGCGATCGAACGATTACGGACCGCCGCCCGTCAGTCGACGTCGCCGAGACCTCCGGCATAGGTCAGGCGAACCCGGT
>PHEM01000196.1 GCA_002842935.1 Alphaproteobacteria bacterium HGW-Alphaproteobacteria-13
CTCGCTCCGCTCGAACAAGCCCCTCGACTTCGCTCGGGGATACGGTGATTCAGATTTCGTGCGATTTGCTCTAAGAGCATGATCATCATAGATTGATCAGGCCGTGTACTCCCGCGAAGGCGGGAGTCCATCTCCGGCCGGTGCAAGATGGAACCGGCAGGAGATGGGTCCCCGCCTTCAGCCTTCGGTCGAAGTTTATCCTGAGCGCCGGCCTTGGCAGGCCGTCGAAGGGGCGGCTCTTTCTTTTGACGCCGCAAGAAGAAGCACGGCGTTTCTCCCGGACTGATCCGGGGTCAGCACGAACGGAAGAGCGAGTGGCGCAGATTTCAGAGCCGCGAACCTGATATCGGATTCGTCCTCCCGTTCATGTCTCGCGACTTCGTTCCACACCCGAACGGACGCAAGCGGACGCGGCGCACGATTGCGACCGGACACCCTTATGTTCCATAGGTGCGCCATTGGCCGAAGCCCGTCCCGCGCGCTTGCAAAGCCGTCGAAGACGGCCGCCGCCGTGCCGCGCGACGAGGCAGGGCGCCGTTCGTCGCAGGGCGCCTTTTCCCGGCGCTTGGGCTGGGCCGGAATCAAACTCCGGCAGCGATGCCCGTGACGGCGAAGCTGCCGGAGATGGGGTTTCAGTCAGGGGCCGCGGTGAACTGCCGCGCCCGATACCGGGGTCGCCCGATCGAGCGATCCGGTCCCTTATGTGTAGCGGACGCGGGCAGCAACGGGCTTGCGGCGACGCACCGAGAAACCGATCGCCGTAAAGCCGAGCAACATCATGGCCCAGGTCGCGGGTTCGGGAACCCCGGCAACGACCGGCGCCGTGCTGATGCGGAACTGTCCCACGTTGGACACATTCGCATCGTTGCCGAACGACAGCGTGACGCTCTCGAAGGTTCCGTTGAATGCGTTGAAGAATCCGCTGGAGCCGATCTGATAGGCGTCCGTGACCAGCCCGTCGCTGTCGCCGCCCTGGAAGGTGAAGATGACGGTGCCGTCTTTCCCGCCGCTGATCTTGAGTTCGAGCGCGCTGATCAGGCCTTCATTATAGGTGACGGTCAAAGGATTGTTCAACACGCCGTCGACCGCGGCGATGCTGGCCTGGCCATTGGAGGTGTTGATCAACTTTTCCGTCGAGGAGAATGTCACCGTGCCGGGCGCATTGTTCAGCGTGCCCGTCACTTCCTCGCCCGTGACGTCCTTCGCGAGCTGGATATTCGAGTTCGGTTGCGCGGCGCAGCCGCCGCCAAGGCAAATCGTGACAGCGGCCGAGGCCGGGGCGCTGAACCCGATCAGCAATGTCGAGACCAAGGCGATTTGAAGTGATTTACGCATTGTCGCGCTCCCTGTTCCAACGAAGTGCGACCCGATTCGTTGAAGGATGATCGATAAGTCCGCCTAACATTTTTTAAGCGGAGGGGTCAAGTTGACTTCTCCTTTCTTTGCGCATGATCGTCCTGAAACGGGACGGTTTTTGGTGGGTTTAGGGGCATCGACCCGGGCGGTGCGGGCGGGAAGGAATGTTTGCGCCGTAACAATATGCTTAACATATCCGCATGTCATGGCCGCCCGTTCGGGCTTGGCGGCCGTCGCCGCGCAAAAGCCGTCTATTCGTGGACCCGCGCCCCTGCTACGCTTTCGACAATAGAGCGGCGATGCGCTGAAGCCGGGCTGCATCGCTGGACGGAAGGGACCGGGACGGAGGGGACAGGCCGTGGAAACCATTTGGGACTGGATTACGGTGTTTACATTTGCCGGTCTGGTGACGCTGCTGCTGCAACGGTCCGCCGAAGAGGAGCCGCGCGACCAGCTGTGGCAATATGCGCCCCCCGCCGTCGGCTGCGCGATCGTCAACCAGATCGGGAACGAGGGCTATCATGCCGTGGCGGCGGTGCTGTTCGTGGGGGTCGTCGCCTATATCTTCAAGGTGTTGAAGGTGCCGATCCCTTTCCTGAGGTCATAGGTCTTGGCCGCGCACAGCTTAACAAGGCGCTTTCGATCCTGTAATGTCCGGTGGCGTGTGGGGCGCGCGGCCCGGGCGACGCCCGCCAAGTTGGAGTAGCGCAACCATGTGCAGATCGATCGCCGTCATCGACGGGCGCCGTCCGCGATGACGAGGTCCGGCAAGGAAAGGGCGCCGCGCGGAAAGGCGGGAAAGCCGCTGCCTTTCGCGGCGGACGGCTGGGATATCGCCCCCGCGCCGATCGGCGCGGGCGGCGGCTTCGTCACGGGCGTCGACATCGCGTCCGACGGTTCCTTCATGGTCTGCGACACCGACGTCTTCAACGGCTATATCCGGGAAAGCGGCGCGGCGCAGTGGCGGAGCCTGCTGCGCCAGGACAATCTGGCGACGGCCGATTATGATCCGCGTCCCGACAATCAGGCGGTGCTGCGGGCCAAGACAGGCAGTGGCGCCAACAACGGCACATATTCCACGCGCATCGCGCCGTCCGATCCGAAAATCATCTATACGGCGTGGAACGCCATCCTCTATCGCTCGACCGACGGGGGGCAGAATTTTCGCCGCACGGCGCTGCCGCCAAAGGCTTTTCTGGCGGATACCGGGCCTTCGCGCCGCTTCCGCCGGTCGATCGATATCCATCCTCGCGATCCGGCGCTTGTCCTCGTCGGGACCAACGGCGACGGATGCTATGCCTCCGACGACGGCTTCGCGACTTTCCGGCGGCTGGAGCTGCCCGATACCGGCAAGGATCTCAGCGGCACGCCGGGGCGGTATCTGGTCGCCTGGGGTCCGGACGGCGGCGCGTGGGTCCATGTCTTTGGCGCCGGTCTCTATCATGCCCCGGCGGGCCTGGCGGGGCAGTTCCTGTTCGCGGGGGGACCGGCGACGGCGTCGTGCCTTGTCGTCGGCAAGGACGGGGCGGTCCATGTCTGCGAGTATCGCACCAGTAACGCGCCGGTTCCCGATGCGCTTCACATCCTGCGCGACGGGCGATGGCGGCGCGCGTCGGGAAGCCGGAACGCCGATCAGGTCGCGGTCGACCCCTTCGATCCGCTGCATCTGGTCTGGGTGGACGAGAATAGCGCCAACTGGTGGCAGAGCCGCGATGGCGGCGCGACATCGGTCGACCTGGGCAACGAGCGGCGCGGTCGCGGCGAAAGCACGTGGCTGTCCGAAAGCCGCATCGGGATTTTCCCCGCGCAGATCTTGTTCGACCCGCGGTGCAAGGGGCGGCTGTGGGTCGCCGAAGGCGTCGGCATCGACTATTGCGACCTGCCCGCGACGCCCGCGCAGCCGGTCGTCTTTCGCGACATGAATGCGGGTATCTCCGAATTCGTCGCCACTTGCGGTATCAGCGCGGCGGGCAATCCGACGGCGCTGCTCGGCGTCATGGACAAGGGCGTATGGCGCGTGGGCGAGGACGGCAATGACGGTTGGTCCTATGCGCCGCGACCGGGACGCAGCCCAAATCCCGGCAGCATCGCGCATCTGCGCAGCATCGACAACGCCATCGACGATCCCGCCTTCGTCGTCGGTCTCTTTGATCAGCAAGGCAGCAACGGCTGGTCGGAGGATTGGGGACGCAGTTTCACGACCTTTCCGCCGCCGGCCGGACAGCAAAGCTGGCTGCCGGGGGGCGACTGCGCGGTGTCGACGCGCCGCAACATCATGATCGCCCAGGCCAACAACGGTGCCGCCTGGTGGACCAAAACCGGCGGGCTGCGGTCCGAGGATTGGCATCCCGTCGCCTTCGGCGGATATTCTCCGGTTGGGTCGTGGATCAACGCCTATTATGTCCACCGCGATTGCCTGGCCGCCGACAAGACGCGGCCCGGCGTCTTCGCGGCGCTCGTCAACAATATCTACAAGGACTCCAGCAACCGCGACACCGTGGGGCGCGATATCGCCGGTCTCTGGCTCAACCGCAACGGCGGCGAGGGGGACTGGGAACAGCGCGCGAAGGGGACGCTCGCTCCGCGGGGCGCGCGCGGCCATACGCTGAGCCAGTTCTGGCAGGCGCGCCTTGCCTATGTGCCCGGTCACAGCGGCGAACTGCTCTATGCCAATTGTGAAGGCGGGAACCTGCAAGACCAGTTGATGTGGCTGAAGGAGGACGGCGCCGAGATCGTCGGCCTTCCGGCCTATCGCCTGCGCGCCTTCGATTTCGGCATGGCGGCGCCTGGCGCACAGCGGCCCGCAGTCTATTTCTATGGGACGGTGGGCAAGGTTCAGGGACTCTATGTCAGTTTCGACTGGTTCGCGACCACGCCCGTGCTGATAAGCCGTTTCCCGAACGGCAGCATCGACCGGGTCGCCGCCGGGCTGGGTCTTGTCGGCGACATGAACCGTTTCGGTCGCTGCTATCTCGGCTTCGGAGGGAGTGGCTGGGTGCGCGCCGACTTGCGAACCGCGCCCGCGACTTCGCCGGCAACGGAAAATCCACATTTGCCGATTAGTCTGTGGCCGAGCAGCGGAGCGGCGCATGGATGAGTTGCGGGCAGATCTGGCGGATACGAGCGGCGCGCGCCTTCGCGGCGGGGCCTCGTTCGGCGCCGTGCCGCGTCCCTTCTCATCGGCGCGCGACAAGCGCACATTCCTCTATTGCCTGTCGCTGCTGCTCGATATTCTGTCGCTGATCGCGGGATTTGCGATCGCGCTCCAGTTGCGCGACGAGCAATGGCTCGCCGCCGGCGGCCACTCCATCCTCTATATCGCGCTGCCGATCTTCGTCATGTTCGAGATTGCGCGCGAAGTGCAGGATGTGGAGACTCTCGCTAACCGCCTCGTGGGCATCCAGAGGTCGCTCGGTGCGCTGGGGGCGACCGCCATCGTCATCATCGGCATGGGCTTTCTGTTCAAGATCGAAGACATCTCGCGCCTGGGCCTTGCCGTCACGTTCGGCGCGGCGGGCATCTTCATCATCCTGTCGAAGGTCCTTCTCGACATCATCGTGCGCAAGATGATGGGCGATGCGGTCATCTCGACGATCCTCATCATCGATGGCCTGCCGGTCGAGGCCGAACCGCATGCCGCCGTCGTCGATGTCGCCGCGCGCGGCATCTGGCCAGATCTCGATCGTCCCGACATGATCGACACGCTGTCGCGGATCATTGCGCCTTTCGACCGAGTGATCGTCGCCTGCCGCTATGATCACCGTCCCGCTTGGGCGACCTTCCTGAAGGGGCATGACGTCGGCGGCGAAATCCTGCTCGATCGCGACCATCTGTTCGGGGCTGTCGCCATCGGTCGATATGACGATTGCGACACGATCATCCTGTCGCGCGGTCCGCTCAATCTGATGAACCGCATTCAGAAGCGCGCGCTCGATCTTGTCGTGTCGATCGTCGCGCTCGTCGTCCTGTCGCCGCTCCTGCTGCTCGTCGCGCTCCTGATCCGGCTCGAAAGTCCCGGTCCCGCCCTGTTCCGGCAGATGCGCGTCGGGCAGGGCAATCGCCAGTTCCGCATCTACAAGTTCCGCTCGATGCACATCGAAAGCAGCGATGCCGACGGCCATCAGTCGACGGCGCGTGCCGACGCGCGCATCACCAAAGTGGGCCGCATCATCCGGCGAACGAGCATCGACGAGCTGCCTCAACTGCTCAACGTGATCCGCGGCGAGATGAGCATGGTCGGCCCGCGGCCGCACGCGCTGGGATCGACGGCGGGCAGCGAACTGTTCTGGCACGCCTCGCGGCAATATTGGCTGCGCCACGCCCTGAAGCCGGGAATCACCGGGCTGGCCCAGATCCGCGGCTATCGCGGCGCCACTGAATGCGTCGAGGATCTTGCCCGGCGCGTGCGGTGCGATCTTGAATATGTGTCGAACTGGTCCCTGTGGGCTGACGTGCTGATCATGCTCAAGACCATTCGCGTCGTGATCCACAAAAATGCCTATTAGCCGCGCCTTCGCCGCCGGCCTGAAATCCAGCCGGATTGGCAGGCGGGTTTACTTCTCCTAGGCCTTCGTCATGCGTATTATCGGGATTTTGCTCGTCATCTTGTCGGTCCCGGCATTCCTCGCCTGGCTGCGTCTGTATCCGCGCCAGCGGAAATGGGCCTATCTTGCCATCGGCCTGCTGCCGTTCGTGATCGGCGCGCTCAATCTCGACGCCGCGCTCATCAACTGGGCGGGCTGGCCCGGTTATGCGAAGGGCATGGTCGTTTCGCTGCTCGACACGCTCGCGTTCGCTGTCA
>PHEM01000197.1 GCA_002842935.1 Alphaproteobacteria bacterium HGW-Alphaproteobacteria-13
TCAGCCTCTATCCCGCGGGCTATTTCACGCGCCAGATCGCCGTGCAGCCGGAAGTCACGCTGCCCGAAGGCTGGACGGGCGCCGCGGCGCTCGACGGACTCAGGATATCCGGCAACCGCTACAGCTTCGCGGCCACCAGCTATGAAAATCTGGTCGACAGCCCGATGTTCGCGGGCCGCCATTTCCGCAAATGGGACCTGGGCCAGAATGTCACGCTGAACGTCGTCGCCGACGAACCCCGCTTTCTGGAGGCGAGTCCCGACCATATCGCGCGTCACGCGGCGCTGGTGTCCGAAGCCGTCGCGCTGTTCGGCGTCCGCCATTTCGACCGCTATGAATTCCTGCTCGCGCTGACCGAGGAACTGGGCGGCATCGGCCTGGAACATCATCGCAGCAGCGAGAACAGCCGCGCCACCGACTATTTCACGCGCTGGGACGAGAACGGCAGCGAGCGCGGCCTGCTGCCGCACGAACTGATCCACAGCTGGAACGGCAAATACCGCCGCCCCGACAAATTGTGGACGCCCGATTTCCGCACGCCGATGCAGGGCAATCTGCTGTGGGTCTATGAGGGCCAGACGAGCTTCTGGGACCTCGTCCTCGCGGGACGGTCGGGGATGCAGTCGAAGGAGATCGTCCTCGGCGAATGGGCGAACAATGCGGGCTTCTACAGCGTGCAGGCGGGCCGCGACTGGCGGTCGGTCGAGGACACGACGCTCGACCCCGTCATCGCCGCGCGCAAGCCGCGCCCCTTTCCCAGCGCGACGCGGACCGAGGATTATTACAACGAAGGATCGCTGATGTGGCTGGAGGCGGACATGCTGATCCGCCAAGCGACGAACGATGCGAAGAGCCTCGACGATTTCGCGCGCGCCTTTTTCGGCGGGCGCGAAGGCGACTGGGGGCAGGCGACCTATGATTTCGCCGATGTCGTCGCGGCGCTGAACGCCGTCCATCCCCATGACTGGGCCAGATTCCTGCGCGAGCGGATGCAGGCGCCGGGCCGCCCGGCGCCCGTCGCGGGCATCGAGATGGCCGGATACCGGCTCGTCTGGCGCGCCGTGCCCAACGCCTATGACCGCAGCCGCATGGCGCGGGCGCGCAACGCCGACCTCACCCATTCGCTGGGGATGGTGATCGACAAGGACGGCGTCGCGGGCGGCATATTGTGGGACGGCCCGGCCTTTCGCGCCGATATCGTGGGCGGCACGAAGATATTGGCCGTCGACGGCATGGCCTATAGCCGCGAGCGGATCGAGGCGGCGATTCGCGCCGCGACCGACGCCAAGACGCCCGTGCGCCTGCTCGTCAAACGCGGCGGGCGCTATCGCGCCGTCGAGATCAACTATCATGGCGGACTGCGCTGGCCGCATCTGGAAAAGGTGGGCGACGGTCCCGACTGGTTCGACCGGCTGCTGGCGCCGAAGCGGGCGCTTTAGCTGAATCTGAGCAACCCTCTCTTCCGTTCGTGCTGAGCTTGTCGAAGCACTGTCCTTCTTCTTGCGGCGTCAAAAGGAAGAACGGCCCTTCGACAAGCTCAGGGCAAACGGTGTGGGATTAACGCACGACGCTTTAAGGCCCTCCCCCTCGACTTTACCCGCATCCAGCGGCTAAGTCGCGCGCGACTCCAGAACAAAGGACTGCACTCTCCCATGCGCATCGACCTGATCCCCGCCGGCGACAATCCGCCCGAAAGCCTGAACGTCCTGATCGAGGTGCCGATCGGCGGCGAACCCGTGAAATATGAATTCGACAAGGCGTCGGGCGCGCTGTTCGTCGACCGCTTTCTCCACACGCCGATGCGCTATCCCGCCAATTACGGCTTCATCCCGCACACGCTGGGCGACGACGGCGACCCGCTCGACGCGCTGGTCGTCGCGCGCACGCCCGTGGTCGCGGGCGCGGTCGTCAAGTGCCGCCCGATCGGCGTCCTCAAGATGGAGGATAATGCGGGCGGCGACGAAAAGCTGCTGTGCGTGCCCGTCAGCGCGACCTTCCCCTATTATGACAAGGTCGCCACCTACCGCGACATGCCGGAGATCGTGCTGCAACAGATCGAGCATTTCTTCGGCCATTACAAGGACCTGGAACCCGGCAAATGGGTGAAGCTCGACGGCTGGGGCGATGTGGAGGAGGCGAAGCGCATCATCCTCGACGGCATCGAGCGCGCGAAGCAAAAGGGGTTTTGACGCCCCATCTCCCCTCCCGCTGGCGGGAGGGGAGAAGCGTCACCCCTCCGGCTCGTCCCCCGGCACCAGCCGCACGTCGCGCCGCGGATAGGGGATGGTGATCCCCTCTTCCTGAAAACGGTCCCAGATGTCCAGGAACACTTCGCCCTGGACATTGCCCAGCCCCGATTCGGGATCGGTGATCCAGAAGCGCAGCTCATGCTCGATCGCGCGCTCGCCAAAGGCGGTGATCCACACCACGGGTTCGGGTTCCGTCAGGATGCGCGGATTGGCCTTTGCGGTTTCGACGATGATCCGCTGCGCGCGCCGCAGGTCGCTTTCATAGGCGACGGGCACGCGCATCCGCACGCGCACTTCGGGGCTGGCATAGCTCCAGTTCTCGACGGCCTGCGTCATCAGCAGCTCGTTCGGAATCAGATGCTTGCGCCCGTCGCGCGTGATGACGTTGACGGCGCGCACGCCGATCTTCGCGACGCGGCCGACGTTGGGCATCCCGCCGGGCAGCGGCGGACCGCCCATCGCGCTGCCGTCGCCGACGACGATGATGTCGCCCGGCTTGATCGAACGGTCCATCAGCAGGATGATCCCCGCGATCAGATTGCCGACCGTCTTTTGCAGCCCGAAACCGACGGCAAGCCCTGCCGCCCCCGAAAAGACCGCGAGCGCCGTCAGGTCGATGCCGAGCAGGTCGATGCCGAGCAGCAAGGCAAAGACGAACAGCGCGATCGCGATCAGCTTTTCAGTCAGCAGCCGCTGCGTCGCGTCGATCTGCGGATTGCGGCGCAGCAGCCACTTGATCGCACGCATCACCACGCGCACCGCGATATAGAGCAGCACCCCGACCACCAGCGTCGAGAACAGGCCGTAAAGCGACAGGCGATAGGAGCCGACGTCGATGCCGATCGCCCGCATCGTTTCGACGGCCTCGACGATCCCCGGAGGCAGGCGTCCCGGCAGGCTCACAGCGCGGCGAATCCGCGTTCGAGATCGGCGATCAGGTCGGCGGGGTCCTCCAGCCCGATCGACAGCCGCACCAGCGCATCGGGTTCGGTCCATGCGGTCGCCGTGCGGATCTTCGCCGGATCGGCCGTCACGACAAGGCTTTCGAAGCCGCCCCAGCTATAGCCGATGCCGAAATGCTCCAGCGCATCGATGAAGCGCGCGCGCGCCGCATCGTCCGCGCCCTTCAGCGTAAAGCCGAACAGGCCGCTGGTGCCCGCGAAGTCGCGCGCCCAGATCGCATGACCGGGATCGTCCGGCAGCGCGGGGCAAAGCACGCGGCCGACCTCCGCCCGGTCCGCCAGCCAGCGCGCGACCGTCAGCGCATTCTCTCCATGACGCGCGAGGCGCACATCGAGCGTGCGCAGCCCGCGCAGCACCGCCGCGCAATCGTCGGGCGAGACCGACTGGCCGAGCTGATAGGCGGCGTGGCGCAGCTTCGGCCACAGCGCGCGCGTCGCCGTCAGGCTGCCCATCATCACGTCGCTGTGGCCGCCGACATATTTGGTCAGGCTCATCATCGCGACATCGACGCCGTGCGCCAGCGCCGGGAACAGCAGGGGCGTCGCCCAGGTGTTGTCGAGCATCGTCGGCACGCCGCGCTCCCGCGCCACGGCGGTGATCGCGGCGATGTCCTGGACCTCGAACGTCAGGCTGCCCGGCGATTCGAGGAAGATCAGCCGCGTCGCAGGCTCGATCAGCGCGGCGATGTCCGCGCCCGCCAGCGGGTCGTAATAGGTGGTGCGCACGCCCAGGCGCGCGAGCATCCCGTCGCAAAAGGCGCGCGTCGGTTCATAGACGCTGTCGACCATCAGCAGATGGTCGCCCGGCGACAGCAGCGCCAGCAGCCCCGCCGAAATCGCCGCGACGCCCGACGGATAGAGCAGGGTGCCTTCCGCCCCCGGCTCCATGTCCGTCAGCGCGTCGGCGAGCGCCCAGACCGTCGGCGTCCCGCGCCGCCCGTAATAGAGCCTGTCGTGCGTCGCATGGCCCCGTGCCTTGAGATCCGCGACATTGTCGTAGAGGATCGTCGATGCGCGCCATACCGGCGGATTGACGATGCCGCCGCCAAGGCGCGGGTCGCTCGTCCATTCGGGCCGCCGCCCGCCCTGCACCAGCCGAGTCGCGGGGCGAAGGCTGTCGTCGTCGCTTTTGCTCATCGGCTCTTGTTAGCGGAGCAGGGAGCAAAATCCAGTGGGGCGCAGTCGGATTAGCCGATCTCCCCTCCCGCAGGCGGGAGGGGCAGCGAGACTTACGAGCTTGCTCGTTAGTCGCAGCGGGGTGGGCACCTGAAACGGTGCTGGCCCACCCCCAACCCCTCCCGCTTGCGGGAGGGGAGAAAAGACACCCAATCAGGCCGCGCCGGTCGCCTTGGGCGTCGCGGCGTCGGCGCCCCATTCGGTCCAGCTTCCGTCATAGACGGCGACATCGTCCTTGCCGAGCAGATGCGCGCCGAATGCGACGACGGTCGCGGTCATGCCGCTGCCGCAGGTCGTGACGAGCGGTTTGTCGAGATCGACGCCCGCCGCCTCGAACGCCGCCTTCAGCGCATCGCCCTGCTTCCACGTGCCGTCGGCGTTGAACAATTCGCTGTGCGGTAGGCTGCGCGAACCCGGAATATGGCCCGGCGCGACACCGGCGCGCGGGTCGCGTTCCTCGCCCGTGAAGCGCGCGGCGGGGCGTGCATCGGCGACCTGTTCGGCACCGCTCGCGACATTTTCCAGCATCTGTTCCTTGGTCCGCACGGCCTTGGCGTCGCGCCACACGGTGAAGTGGCGATGGCGCAGCGTCTGCTTGCCCATTTCCAGCGGACGGCCTTCGGCCTTCCACTTGGCGAGACCGCCGTCGAGCAGCGCAACGTCGTGCGCGCCGAACAGCTTCAGCAGCCACCAGGCGCGCGCGGCGCTTTTCAGAGGGCTGTCGTCATAGATGACGATGCGGCTGCCATCGCCAAGCCCCAGCGACTGCATCCGGCTGGCGAATTTTTCGGGCGGCGGGGCCATATTGTCGATGGAATTGTTCGTGTCGACCAGTTCGGCCAGGTCCATGAACACGGCGCCGGGGATATGTCCGGCCTCATATTCCGCGCGCGCGTCGCGGTCGGTGCCGAGAAATTTCGTGGCATCGACGACTCGCAGGTCCGATGCTCCCAGTTCGCGTTCCAACCATTCGGTCGAGACCAAGGCGTCCATGTCATGCTCCTGTTACGGCCGCTCGGGAAGCCGTTCTGCCTGTTCCCGTCCGGCCACCCTGCTGGCTTTGTTTCGTTCGGGGAAGCTGCCAGACTATGTCCCCGCCCGCGCTTTTTCAAGCGCAGTGCGCGCTTGCCTCAGCCGATGCTGCACTGCAACAAAAAAGCGGCGCGGCGTGACGATTCCGGCGCCCTATTGCTCGCGGCGCATCGCGGTCGCGCGCTGGCCGGGGTTGGCGGCGCGATATTCCGCGCGGTCGAGCGGCAGGGGCGCGAGCCGCCCGCCGCCTTCGCCCGGCTCGCGGCCCAACACGAAGCTGCCCGCATTCTGGCCGAAAGCCTCGCCCGGCCCGTCCCAATGATAGGTGACGTCGAGCGCCATCACCGGCACCAGCATCGGCCGCCCGCCGATCACCAGCGGATCGATCAGCGCGCGCGGCAGCATCACTTCGGTCGAAAGCTGCTCGCCCGCGCCGGGCGCGAGCAGGATGTCGTCGCGCAGCACGCTGCCCCCCGCCCCGTCGAAGAAGCGTGCCAGCACGGCTTCGGGCATCGCCGATCCCTGCCCCAGCGCGATGCGCACCATCAGCCCCGTCGCCGCGACGGGTCCCCGGTTGACGAGATGAAGCGAGAAACCGACCGCGACCTGTTCGGCCGTGATGTGGATGTCGTGGATGTCCAGCGTCATCGCCACCGCCGCGCGCTGCTCGTCGACGGGACGCGTGACGAGCGGCGTCGCGGCGCGCGGCGCGGGCGCAGCCGGAGCGGGCGC
>PHEM01000198.1 GCA_002842935.1 Alphaproteobacteria bacterium HGW-Alphaproteobacteria-13
AATATGCGGCGAGCGCGGGCGAGCGGTCGCGCAATGTCCAGCCCGCCGAGGCGAACAGCTGGCAGGGCGCCTTTCCCAACTATAATTCCGAAGCCGACGGGTTCCGGGGAATCGCGCCCGTCGGCTGCTATCGCCCCAACGCCAACGGCCTGTACGACATGGTCGGCAATGTCTGGGAAGTGACCGCCGATTATTTCCGCCCCGGCCACGATCCCGCCGACCGCGACAATCCGAAGGGACCGGACGCGGCGCGCGCGCATGACCCGTTCAATCCCGACATGCCGTCGCGGACGATGAAGGGCGGCAGCTATTTGTGCGCGCCCAACTATTGCCAGCGCTATCGTCCCGCCTCGCGGCAGGGCCGCGACCCCGGCATGGGCGCCAGCAACGTCGGTTTCCGGCTGGTCTATGACAGCCAGCCCGAGGCATGAATCGCCGCGATTTGGTCTATGATCGATAAAAGCGATCAAAGGGGATCAGTTTTTCAATTTTCATGTGGCAAGCGATGGCGCTAGAGACGAGGCTCAACAACCGAAAGGAGCCTTTCATGTCCGTTCTCAACACCATCATCAAACCGTTTCAGGCCACGGCCTACAAGGACGGCAAGTTCGTCGACGTCTCGGACGCCGACGTGAAGGGCAAGTGGGCCGTTTTCTTCTTCTATCCCGCCGACTTCACCTTCGTCTGCCCGACGGAGCTTGAGGATCTGGCCGACATCTATCCGACGCTTCAGCAGATGGGCGTCGAGGTTTATTCGGTGTCGACCGACACGCATTTCTGCCACAAGGCCTGGCACGACACCTCGCCCGCGATCGGCAAGATCAACTATTACATGCTCGGCGACCAGAACCACACCATCTCGAACAATTTCGAGGTGCTGCGTCAGGGCGTCGGCCTGGCCGACCGCGGCACCTTCGTCGTCGATCCGAATGGCGAGATCCAGCTTCTGGAAATCACGCCCGAGGGCGTGGGCCGCAACGCCGCCGAACTGCTGCGCAAGATCAAGGCGCTGCAATATTGGGTCAGCCACCCCGGCGAAGTCTGCCCCGCGAAGTGGGAAGAAGGCGAAGCCACGCTGGCGCCTTCGCTCGACCTCGTCGGCAAGATTTAAGTCTGCTCAAGTCCGTGTGTCCCTGCGAAGGCAGGGACCCATCTCCCGCCGGTTCAAGATAGCGCCCACCGGAGATGGGCACCCGCCTGCGCGGGTGCACACGGATATTTTTACGCCACCTACAGGAGTTCTCCCCATGCTCGACGCCAATATGAAGCAGCAGCTTCAAGGTCTCCTCACGAACCTTCGTGAACCGATCGAGCTGCTTTCCTCGCTCAACGACAGCCCGAAGTCGGCCGAACTGGGGAGCCTGCTCGACGAAATCGCCGCGCTTTCGGACAAGGTCACCGCGTCGCGCACCGACGACGACGCGCGCCGCCCGAGCTTCCTGATCCGCCGCGTCGGCCATCCCGACATCGCCGTGCGCTTCGCGGGCATTCCGCTCGGCCATGAATTCACCTCGCTCGTCCTCGCGCTGTTGCAGGTCGGGGGCCACCCCCCCAAGACCGCGCCCGAGGTGCTGGATCAGGTGCGCGCGCTCGACGGCGACTATCATTTCGAAACCTATTTCTCGCTGTCGTGCCAGAATTGCCCCGATATCGTGCAGGCGCTGAACCTGATGAGCGTGATCAACCCGCGCATCACGCACACGGCGATCGACGGCGCGCTGTTCCAGGGCGAGGTCGAGGACCGCAAGGTCATGGCGGTGCCGACGATCTTCCTAAACGGCGAGAATTTCGGCCAGGGCCGCATGGAGCTGGAGCAAATTCTCGCGAAGCTCGACAGCGGCGCCGAAGCCCGCGCGGCCGAGAAGATCGCCGCGAAGGACCCGTTCGACGTGCTCATCGTCGGCGGCGGCCCGGCGGGCGCGGCGTCGGCCATCTATGCGGCGCGCAAGGGCATCCGCACGGGCATCGCGGCCGAACGCTTCGGCGGGCAGGTGCTCGACACGATGGCGATCGAGAATTTCATCTCCGTCCAGCACACCGAAGGGCCGAAGCTGGCGGCGCAGCTGGAACAGCATGTCCGCGACTATGACGTTGACATCATGAACCTCCAGCAAGCCGAAAAGCTGATCCCGGCGGAGCGCGAAGGCGGGCTGCACGAAGTGAAGCTGGCCAATGGCGCGTCGCTGAAGGCGCGCACCGTGATCCTCTCGACCGGCGCGCGCTGGCGCCAACTCGGCGTGCCGGGCGAGGATGATTATCGCAACAAGGGCGTGGCCTATTGCCCGCACTGCGACGGCCCGCTCTACAAGGGCAAGCGGGTCGCGGTGATCGGCGGCGGCAATTCGGGCGTCGAGGCGGCGATCGACCTTGCGGGCATCGTCGCGCATGTCACGCTGATCGAATTCGACAGCGAACTGCGCGCCGACGCGGTGCTGCAACGCAAGCTGGCGAGCCTGCCGAACGTCAAGATCATCACTTCCGCGCTGACCACCGAAGTGCTGGGCGACGGCGAGAAAGTGACGGGCCTGTCCTACAAGGACCGCAACAAGGACAGCGAGCATCAGGTCGAACTGGAAGGCATTTTCGTCCAGATCGGTCTCGTCCCCAACACCGAGTGGCTGAAGGATTCGATTCGCCTGTCGCGCCACGGCGAGATCGAGGTCGATCATCGCGGCGAGACGAGCCAGCCCGGCATCTTCGCCGCGGGCGACTGCACGACCGTGCCCTACAAGCAGATTGTCATCGCGATGGGCGAGGGGTCGAAGGCGGCGCTGTCGGCGTTCGACTATATGATCCGCCTGCCCGTCGAGGCGGAAGTGGAGATGGCATAGAGCGGTGGGTTTTAGCGTGTGTCCCCGCGAAGGCGGGGACCCATCTCCTGCTGGTTTGAGATGGCGCCGACCGGAGATGGGCACCTGCCTTCGCGGGTGCACACGAGATTATGCAGGCAATGCTGGCGTTATCGCGCCCAACCGCGTCCGCAACCGCCCCACCTCTTCGGCGCTGAACAGCAGCCCCAGCTTGCTGCGCCGCCAGAGGACATCCTCCACATCGCGCGTCCATTCGCGCGTCACCATCCAGCGCAGTTCGGCGACCGACAGCCCGTGCGCGATCTCGCCGCCCAGCGCCTCCCAGTCCTTCGCCTCGCCCAGCCAGCGGCGCGCGTCGGTGCCATAGGCGCGGGCGATGCGGTCGACCGTCGCGGCGGGCAGAAAGGGGTGACCCAGCGCATAACGGCTCTTCAGCGCCGCCACGCCGCCGGTCGGGAAATCGCCGCCGGGCAGCGGCGCCGTCGCGGTCCAGCATTTGCCCTCCAGCGCCGGGAGCAGCGCGGCCAACGCGTCGACGGCATGTTCGGCGACATGGCGGTAACTGGTGATCTTGCCGCCATAGATGGTCAGCAGCGGCGCGCCTTCGTCGCTGTCGAGATCGATGCGATATCCACGCGTCGCCGCCTCGGGCTTTCCCGACCCGTCCTCGACCAGCGGCCGCACGCCTGAATAGGTCCAGACGACATCGGCGGGCGTCACCGGCGCGCGGAAATATTGGCTCGCGCCGTCGCACAGATAGGCGATTTCCTCGGCACTCGCATGCACCTGATCGAGTGGACCGTCATGATCCTGGTCGGTGGTGCCGATCAGCGTGAAGTCGCGCTCGAAGGGGATGGCGAAGAAGATGCGCCCATCGGGAAGCTGGAAGAAATAAGCGCAGTCATGCTCGAACAGCCGCGGCACGACGATGTGCGACCCGCGCACCAGCCGCATTTTGTAGTCGGGCGGGGCGGCGGCGCGGTGCAGCACGTCGAGCACCGCCGGACCCGCCGCGTTGATCAGGCTTTTCCCCGTGAAGCGATAGCTGTGGCCCCGGTCGTCCGCTGCCTCGACGACCCACAGCCCGTCCTCGACATACATCCGTTCGGCGCGCGTGTGCGTCTTGACGCGCGCGCCCCGGTCGGCGGCGTCGCGCGCGTTGAGCAGCACCAGCCGGGCGTCGTCGACCCAGCCGTCCGAATATTCGAAGCCGCGCACATATTGCGGCTGAAGCGGCGCGCCCGCCGCGTGGCGCGTGAGGTCGATCGACCGTGTCGCGGGCAGCTTCCGGCGCCCGCCGATATGGTCATAGAGGAACAGGCCGAGCCGCAGCAGCCAGCGCGGGCGCAGGCCGTCGCGATAGGGCAGGACGAAGCGCAGCGGCCGGATGATGTGCGGCGCGATGCCCCACAATATCTCGCGCTCCTTCAATGCCTCGCGCACCAGGGCGAACTCATAATGTTCGAGATAGCGCAGCCCGCCGTGGATCAGCTTGGTCGAGGCCGAGGAGGTGCCCTGCGCCAGATCGCCCTGTTCGATCAGCAGCACCCGCGCGCCGCGCCCGGCGGCGTCGCGCGCGACCCCCGCGCCGTTGACGCCGCCGCCGACGATGATGACGTCATAGGGTTGCGAGGCGTCTGGCATGGGCGAGTCTTATGACGGTTCGGCGGGAAATGGAATCGGCCTCTCTCACTCTCGTCACCCTGAACTTGTTTCAGGGTCCATGGTCTGCCCTTCAGGTCCGGGCTGCGTAAAAGGAGAGCGCCGGGCCATGGATGCTGAAACAAGTTCAGCATGACGAAGGAGTTCGAGGGGTGCGGCCTACGTATGCTGCGTTGCAATCGCCGGGCGCATCCTCCATCCCCGCGGGGATAGCGGATCAAGGGGACGAACGTGCGCGTGAAAGTCGAGACATTGGTGCTGTTCGGCGCGACGGGCGACCTTGCCCACCGGATGCTCTTTCCCTCGCTCTACAATCTGCACATGGACGGGCTGCTCGCCGAAGGGCTGACGATCATCGGGTCGGGCCGCTCGCCAATGGACCGCGCGGCTTTTCACGCCCAAGTGCGCGCGGCGCTGGCCGAGCATCTGCCGGAGAAGGACAACATCGACGCGGCGACGATGGACGGCTTTCTGGGCCGCATCGACTATTGTCCCGTCGATGCCGGGAACGGCACGGGCTATGACGATCTCGCCGCGCTGCTCGGCGATCGGATGGGGCGGCCGATCGGCGTCTATCTGTCGACGCCGCCGTCGATGTTCGGGCCGATCGCACAGGGCCTTGCCGCCGCCGGGATCGCCTGCGCCGAATGCCGCATCGCGATGGAAAAGCCGATCGGCCACGACCTTGCGTCCTCCCGCGAGGTGAACGAGCAGGTCGGCGATGCCTTTGCCGAGGACCGCGTGTTCCGCATCGACCATTATCTCGGCAAGGAAACGGTGCAGAACCTGCTCGCGCTGCGCTTTGCCAACATGTTGTTCGAGCCGCTGTGGAACGCGCAGGCGATCGACCATGTCCAGATCACGGTGGCGGAGACGGTCGGGCTGGAAGGGCGCATCTCCTATTATGACGGCGTCGGCGCCTTGAAGGACATGGTGCAGAACCATATGCTCCAGCTTCTCGCGATCATCGCGATGGAGCCGCCCGCCAGCGTTTCCGCGACCGCCGTGCGCGACGAAAAGGTCAAGCTGCTCCGCTCGCTGCGTCCGATGCGCGCGGCGGACGTCAAGGCGCACAGCGTCAAGGGCCAGTATACGAGCGGCGCCGTGAACGGAGAGGCGGTCGCGGGCTATGCCGATGAACTGGGCCATGCGTCGAACACCGAAACCTTCGTCGCGCTCAAGGCGTTTATCGACAATTGGCGCTGGAAAGGCGTGCCCTTCTACCTGCGCACCGGCAAGCGCATGCCGCAGCGCAAGTCGGAAGTGCTGATCCAGTTCAAGCCGGTGCCGCACAATATCTTCGCGCGGGCCGGGGGCGGCGAAATCGACGCGAACATGATGATCATCAACTTGCAGCCCGAAGAGAATATCCGCGTCAAGGTGATGGCCAAGCAGCCGGGTCTCGACCGCGACGGCGTGAAGCTGAAGGAAGTCACGCTCGACGTCTCGCTGTCGCACAGTTTCGCGGGCGCGCGGCGGCGGATCGCCTATGAACGGCTGCTGCTCGACTTCATCGAGGGCGACCAGACTTTGTTCGTCCGCCGCGATGAAGTGGAGGCGCAGTGGCAATGGATCGATTCGATCCTGGGCGCCTGGGCCGAAGTCGATATGGCGCCGCAAAGCTATACCGCCGGAAG
>PHEM01000199.1 GCA_002842935.1 Alphaproteobacteria bacterium HGW-Alphaproteobacteria-13
GCGGGCATCGTCGCCGACAGCGATCCCGCCTATGAACAGCGCGAATGCGAAGCAAAGGCCGGCGCGCTGTTCGCCGCGGCGCGCGAGGCCGTGCGCGTGGCGGGAACGCCGGGATATGGGCAATAGATATTCGCCATGTCCCTGATCCAGCTCTTCAAAGCCAATCCGGAAAGTTTCGAGAAATATCTCGCCAGGCAAATCGTCGCCTTTGCCGGCGACGGCAATCTGAAAGACAATTCGGAGTGCTCCAGCCAGTTGCGAGCCTATTTGAAAGCGATCGACCGCAATCGGCTGGATCGATATGCCCGGGAATGTCTGGAACAACCCTTCCCCGGCAATGGATTTTTTCTGCAGGACGTCGTCAACGAACTGGGACGGCGACTGGAATTCGATGTTGAAAATGGCCGCTATCGCGGCACGTCCAACGCCGTCGGATTTGACGGGATCTGGCGGATTCCCAATGGTCCCGCGATCCTTGTCGAAGTCAAGGCGACGGACACCTATAATGTCTCGCTCGAAACGGTTGCGAAATATCGTCAGAAATTGATTTCGACAGAGGAAATCGATGACGAATTCTCGATTCTATTCGTGGTCGGGCGCAAGGACACCGGCGCATTGGAGGCCCAGATTCGGGGCAGCCGCTATGCGTGGGACATGCGCGTCGTGGGCGTGGACAGCCTGATTAAGCTCGTTGCGGTCAAGGAAAAATCCAGCGAAGACCAGACGGTCAATCAGATCAGGGAGCTGCTTCGGCCCGTCGAATATACGCGGATCGACCGCATCCTCGACGTAGTGTTCAACGCGACGATTGACGCCGTAAGCGATGAGCAGAATGAATCGGTTTCCGCGATCGAGGAAGACGGCGATTCAACCATCGCCCGCACGCCGCAAGAGACGATCGAAGACATACGCGGCAAAGCCATCGATGCGCTCAACGCAAAACTGCGATCCAATCTGGTACGCCGGCGCAAAGCCCTGTTCGAGGACCGCGATGGCGACATCCGCGCATGCGTCACGATATCCAAGCGATATGACGACAAGCTTCAGCCATATTGGTACGCCTATCATCCCAAATGGGATCATTTCCTGAGCGGTTCCTCGAAAGCCTATATGGTCTTCTGCTGTGTCGATCGCCTCGAAGCCTTTGCCATTCCTCTGGATTATATGCGGAAAATTCTTCCCAGCCTCAACCGAACCCTTCGGCCGGACAATATGGATTATTGGCACGTGAAGCTTGCGGAAGACCTCAAGGGAGAAGATCCCAAAAAGTTGCTACTCTTTGCTTCCAAAACCGGCGAACGGTTCGATCTTAGCGATTTTCGAATTGAGCTTGCACCATGATCCTCGTCATCGACAATTACGACAGCTTCACTTTCAACCTCGTCCATTATCTGATCGAGCTTGGCGCCGAAGTGCGCGTCGAGCGCAACGATGCGCTGACCGCCGCGCAGGCGCTGGCGACAGGCGCCGACGCGCTGCTGATCTCGCCCGGTCCCTGCACGCCCGATGACGCGGGAATCAGCCTCGATCTCGTCGCGGCCTGCGCCGACGCGGCCCGACCGCTGCTGGGCGTATGCCTGGGGCATCAGGCGATCGGCCAGCATTTCGGCGGCACGGTGCAGCGCGGCCATTTGATGCACGGCAAGACATCGCCGATCTGCCACGACGGCACGGGCCTGTTCGCGGGCCTGCCCTCCCCCCTCACCGCGACGCGCTATCACAGCCTGGAAGTCGTCGACATCCCGCCCGTCCTCGCGATCAATGCAACGAGCGACGACGGCGCCGTGATGGGCTTTCGCCATGTCGATCTGCCGATCCACGGCGTCCAGTTCCATCCCGAAAGCATCGCGACCGAGCATGGCCATGCGATGCTCGCCAATTTCCTGACGATCGCGGGCCTGCCCGTCGCGGCGCGGCACGCGGCATGAGCCGTTTCGGTCCCCTGCCCGACCCGGCCCACCTGCTCGAGGCCGACGAAGCCGCCGCCGCGTTCGCGACGATGCTCGACGGCGGCGCGAGCGACGATCAGGTCGCCGGATTCCTCTCCGCCCTGTCCGACCGCGGCGAAACGACGGTCGAGATCGCCGCCGCAGCGCAGGCCATGCGCGACCGGCTGATCCCCATCGCCTGTCCGCCCGGCGCGATCGACGTATGCGGCACCGGCGGCGACGGCCATCACACGCTCAACGTCTCGACAGCGGTGTCGATCGTTGTCGCCGCGTGTGAAGTTCCTGTCGCAAAGCATGGAAATCGGGCCGCTTCGTCCAAGGCCGGGGCCGCCGACACGTTGGAGGCGCTGGGTCTCGACATGGAGCGCGCGGGCGCGATGGCGGAGGCGCAGCTCGCCGACCTCGGCATCTGTTTCCTGTTTGCGGTGAACCATCATCCCGCGATGAAGCGCATCCAGCCGATCCGGCAGCGGCTGGGGCGGCGGACGATCTTCAACCTGATGGGACCGCTCGCCAACCCCGCGCGCGTCACGCGCCAGCTCGTCGGCATCGCGCGCCCCGCCTATGTTCCCGTCTATGCCGAGGCGCTGCACCGGCTCGGCACCGATCATTCGCGCGTGATCTCGGGCGACGAAGGGCTTGACGAACTCTCGCTCGCGGGCGGTAACGAAGTCGCGGTCGTCACGCGCGAAGGCGTCCAGATGCAGCGCAGCCACGCCGCCGACGCCGGGCTGCCCTCGCACCCCGTCTCGGCCATTCGCGGCGGCGATGCCGCCTATAATGCCAAGGCGCTGTGCAGCCTGCTGCAAGGCGAGCATGGCGCCTATCGCGACGCCGTGCTTTACAATGCGGCGGAAGCGCTGATCGTCGCGGGTGCGGCCGACAATCTCCTCGACGGTGTCGAGGAAGCCGCCGAAGCCATCGACAAGGGGCTGGCCAACGCGCTGCTGGAATGCTGGATCGCTTATAAATGAACAAGTTGACTCAGATACTTGCCACCAAGGCAGAGGAAGTGGCGGCGCGGCGCGCGGCGCGCTCGCTGACGCAGCTCGACGCTGTCGACGCCGGGTCGGTTCGCGGCTTCGCGGCGGCGCTGCGGGCGAAAATCGACACGGGCGGGTTCGGCCTGATCGCCGAAATCAAGAAAGCTTCGCCATCCAAGGGACTGATCCGCAACGATTTCGATCCCGCCGACCATGCCCGTGCCTATGCGGCGGGCGGCGCGGCCTGCCTGTCCGTGCTGACCGATGCCCCCTATTTTCAGGGGCATGAGGATTATCTGGTCGCCGCGCGCGCCGCGTGCGATCTTCCCGTGCTGCGCAAGGATTTCATGATCGACCCCTGGCAGGTCGCCGAGGCGCGCGCGATCGGCGCCGACGCGATCCTGATCATCGTCGCCGCGCTCGACGACGGGCCGATGCGCGAGATCGAGGCGGCCGCCATCGAACGCGGCATGGACGTTCTGGTCGAAGTGCATGACGAGGCCGAACTCGACCGCGCGCTGGACGGACTCCAGTCGCGGCTGATCGGCGTGAACAACCGCGACTTGCGCACGTTCGAAACCGACCTTGCCGTGACTGAGCGGCTCGCGAAGCGCGTGCCGCCGGGCACGCTGCTCGTGGGCGAAAGCGGCATCACGAACCATGCCGACTGCGCGCGGCTGGCGGCTGGCAGCGTGCGTGCCTTTCTGGTCGGGGAAAGCCTGATGCGGCAAACGGATGTGACGGCGGCGACGCGCAGGCTGCTGACGGGCACGGAGTAAGACGCTGCCTTTCCTCCTCGTCACCCCGGACTTGATCCGGGACCCCGCTCAGCGGCGTTGACAAGCGGGACCCCGGATCAAGTCCGGGGTGACGATGGAGAGCATCAGTGAGCGTTTGACAATCCCCATCTGTTCCTCTATCGTTCTCATTATGTCCGGCAATGACAGGATGGAGAACAAGAGATGTTGACCGCGAAGCAGCATGAACTGCTCCATTTCATCCAGCAACGGCTCGACGCGAGCGGCATCTCGCCTTCGTTCGAGGAAATGAAGGAAGCGTTGGGCCTGAAGTCGAAGTCGGGCATTCACCGCCTGATCAGCGCGCTGGAAGAGCGCGGTTTCCTGCGCCGCCTGCCCAACCGCGCACGCGCGCTGGAGGTGCTGAAGACGCCCGAGGGGGCAAAGGCGGCGGCTCCGGTCGCGGCACAGGGCAATGTCGTTCCGCTTCGCAAGCCCGCGCCGGCGCTCAAGCCCATCGCCGCGAACGATATCATCGAAGTGCCGCTGCACGGCAAGATCGCCGCGGGCGTGCCGATCGAGGCGTTCGAGGATCACAATAATCTGGCGGTTCCCGCCGCGCTGCTAGGCGCGGGAGAACATTATGCGCTGGAAGTGTCGGGCGATTCGATGGTCGAGGCCGGGATTCTCGACGGCGATTATGCGCTGATCCAGAAAGCCGACACGGCGCGCGAAGGCGATATCGTCGTCGCGCTGGTCGATGGGCAGGATGCGACGCTCAAATATTTCCGGCGCGAAGGCCGGATGATCCGGCTCGATCCCGCCAACAGCGCCTATGAGCCGCAGCGCTATCCCGCCGAGCGCGTCATCGTGCAGGGGCGTTTGTCGGGACTGCTTCGTCGTTACCACTGACTTGCCGGGGTCGCCGCCATGGGTGGCGGTCGCCCGTGCGCAGGACAGGGATGGCTTTCGGCCAGTCGCCAAGATAGAGCGCCAGCCCGCCGCTGTCCGCTAGGGCGTCACGGTCGATTGCCAGCCAGCGCGCGGCGCATTCGCGCGGCAGCCAGCGGTCGCTGATCACCACATCGGCGGCGGCGCAGGCCGCGGCCATGTCGGCGCCGTCGATGCGGTCGCGCCCGCGCGCGGCGAGGATGATGCGCTGCGCTGCTCCCTCCCCCTGACGCCAGCGGCAGAAATCGCGATTGCATTCGACATGATCGAGTTCGGCGAGCGTCAGCATCGGCGTATCGACGCCTGCCGCTTCGGCCATGGAATCGCGGATATAATCACCGGCCCGCTCGCGCAGCAGCGCATAGCCGCCACCGGGAACCGCCGCCGCGATGTGGCGGCCGTCGCCCGTCACGAGCAGATCGGGCCGCGGCTGCATCCATAGCGCGGCCATGCCGACGGCGAGCGGCACGGTCCCGGCCCAGCGCCAGCCGCTTTGCCAGAGCAGCAGCCACAGTCCGCCGACGGCGGCGAGTGCGAAGCCCCATGGCGGGAAGACCGGCAGCGTCGCCACCGCGCCGGGCGCATCCGCGACCATGTGCGCGAGCGCGATCAGCAGGACGAGCGCCTGCTCCGCGCCCCACCAGAAAGGTGCGCCGATCCCCACGCCGTCGAACAGCAGCGCCAGCGCCTCGGCCGGCATGATGACGAACGTCGTCAGCGGGATCGCGATCATATTGGCGAGCGCGCCGTAAAATCCTGCCTTGTGGAAATGGAACAAGGCGATCGGTGCGAGCGCGACCTCGACCGCCAGCCCCGTCAGCAGCAACCCGGCCAGCGCGCGCGCCATGCGGCGCGGCCAGCCTTCGCCGCGCCGTGCGAGGAAAGCGCGCATCGCCCGGCTTTCATGCAGCGCGACGATCGCCGTCACGGCCATGAAACTGAGCTGGAAACTCGGTCCCGCGAGCGATTCGGGACGCCAGATCATCACCACCAGCGCCCCCGCCGCGACGAGCCGCAGCGTCAGCGCCTCGCGCCCCAGCAGAAAGGCCGCGAGGACCAGCAGCGAGGCGATGAAGGAGCGCAAGGTCGGCACTTCCGCCCCGGCCAGCCAAGTATAGCCGCCGCCCGCCAGCGCGCCCGCCGCCGCCGCGAGCGGCAGCACATAGCCCGCCAGCGCGATGCGGCGGCTGAGCGCGAACAGCCGCATCGCCAGCAGCATCGCGAACCCCACCACGGCAGTGACGTGCAGGCCACTGATCGACAGCAGGTGCGCAAGCCCGCTGCGCCGCATCGCTTCCTCGTCGGCTTCGCTGATCGCACCGCGATCGCCCGTCACCAGCGCGGCGGCGATCCCGCCCGCCGATCCGTCGACCTGGCGGTGGATATGTGCGCTCAGCCGCGCGCGCAGCG
>PHEM01000200.1 GCA_002842935.1 Alphaproteobacteria bacterium HGW-Alphaproteobacteria-13
CCCCGGCGCCCGAACCCGAAGCGCCCGCCGCCGCCGAAACCCCGGCCGCGACGGAAGCGGGCGACGAGGCTGCCGCTCCGCGCCCGGCGACGACCGCCGCCGCGCCCGCGCCGCGCCGCTTCACGCCGGTCGAGGCCCCCAAGCGCCCCGAACCGAAGCGCCCCGAACCCAAGGCCAGCCGGGGCGGCGACAACCGCCGCCAGTCGGGCAAGCTGACCGTCACGCGCGCGCTGAACGACGACGAGGGCGCGCGCGCGCGCAGCCTCGCGGCGCTGAAGCGTGCCCGCGAAAAGGAAAAGCGCTCGCACCTGCGCCCCTCCGGCCCGCGCGAGAAGCAGGTCCGCGAAGTCGTCGTGCCCGACACGATCACGGTGCAGGAACTGGCCAACCGCATGGCCGAAAAGGGCGCCGACCTCGTGAAGGCGCTGTTCAAGATGGGCATGCCCGTCACGGTCAACCAGACCATCGATCAGGACACCGCCGAACTGCTCGTCACCGAATTCGGGCACGAGATCAAGCGTGTCAGCGAGGCCGACATCGACATCCGCCACGACGAGGACGTCGATGCGCCCGAAGCGCTGAAGCCCCGCGCGCCGGTCGTCACCATCATGGGCCATGTCGATCACGGCAAGACCAGCCTGCTCGACGCGCTGCGCGGCGCGAATGTGCAGGCGGGCGAAGCCGGCGGCATCACGCAGCATATCGGCGCCTATCAGGTCAAGACGCCCGACGGGTCGATGGTGACATTCCTCGACACGCCGGGCCACGAGGCCTTTACCGAGATGCGCCAGCGCGGCGCGAACATCACCGACATCGTCATTCTGGTGGTCGCCGCCGACGACGGGCTGAAGCCGCAGTCGATCGAGGCGATCAACCATGCCAAGGCGGCGGGCGTGCCGATCATCGTCGCAATCAACAAGGTCGACAAGCCGGAGGCCAATCCGCAGCGCGTGCGCGAACGCCTGCTCGAACATGAGCTGGTGGTCGAGGAAATGGGCGGCGACGTCCAGAATGTCGAAGTGTCGGCGCTGAAGAAGACGGGTCTCGACAAGCTGCTCGATGCGATCGCGATGCAGGCCGAGATCATGGAGCTGAAGGCCAACCCCGACCGTGCCGCCGAAGGCACGGTGGTCGAGGCGAAGCTCGACAAGGGCCGCGGCCCCGTCGCGACGATCCTCGTCCGGCGCGGCACGCTCAAGGTCGGCGACATCTTCGTCTGCGGCGCCGAAAGCGGCCGCGTCCGCGCGCTGGTCGACGATCATGGCAAGCAGATCAAAGAGGCGGGTCCGTCGATGCCCGTCGAGGTCCTCGGTCTCGGCGGCGTGCCGATGGCAGGCGACACGCTGACGGTCGTCGAGAATGAGGCGCGCGCGCGCGAAGTCGCCGCCTATCGCCAGGAACAGGC
The DNA here is from genome assembly GCA_002842935.1 of Alphaproteobacteria bacterium HGW-Alphaproteobacteria-13. Classification (GTDB taxonomy): domain Bacteria; phylum Pseudomonadota; class Alphaproteobacteria; order Sphingomonadales; family Sphingomonadaceae; genus Sphingopyxis. Next base: position 1,406 of record PHEM01000200.1, read on the forward strand.
GCTGCGCAAGCGCACCGCGCAGGCGCCGGTCAGCCTGGAAGGCATGTTCTCCGCGCTCGCCGACAAGGCCAAGGTCATCGAATATCCGGTGGTCATCAAGGGCGATGTGCAGGGCAGCGTCGAGGCGATCGTCAACGCCTTGAACCGCCTGTCGACCGACGAGATTCGCGTCCGCGTGCTTCAGTCGGGCGCCGGGGCGATCACCGAAAGCGACGTGACGCTGGCGGCGGCGACGAACGCGCCGATCATCGGCTTCAACGTCCGCCCGAACGCCAAGGCGCGCGAGATCGCCAACCGCGAGAAAGTGCGCTTCCTCTACTATGACGTCATCTATCACCTGACCGAGGAAGTCGCGAAGGAGATGGCGGGTGAGCTTGGGCCGGAACGCGTCGAGACGGTCGTCGGCCGCGCCGAGGTCAAGGAAGTCTTCCCGGCGGGCAAGCGCGACAAGGCGGCGGGCCTGCTGGTGCTGGAAGGCAGCATCCGCAAGGGTCTCCACGCGCGTCTTACCCGCGACGACGTCATCGTCTCGGCGACGACGATCGCGTCGCTGCGGCGCTTCAAGGACGATGTCGCCGAAGTGCGCGCGGGTCTGGAGTGCGGCGTCGTGCTGGCGGACACCAACGACATTAAGCCGGGCGACCATCTGGAAGTGTTCGAGGTCGAGCTGCGCGAACGCACGCTGTAAGGGGAAGGGCGCATGGCGGACAGCATCTTCGCGCGTCTGCCCGCGCCTCCTTGCGCCGTACTTCTCGGCTGGGAACTGATCGCGGAATATCCGGACGAGGGGCGGATCGAGATCGCCTTTCATCCGACCGCGCAGATGCTCAATCCGCGTGGGGTCGTGCAGGGCGGCTTCGTCGCGGCGATGCTCGACGACACCATGGGTCCGGCGCTGGTCAGCATGACCGGCGGCAAGGAGGTTCCGGCGTCGATCGACATGAGCGTCAGCTTCCTGAAGCCGGTGATGCCGGGCCGCGTGATCGGCAAGGGCCGCGTCGTCGGGCGCGGGCGCTCGGTCGCCTTTCTGGAAGCCGAATTGTTCGACGAGGCGGGAGACCTGCTGGCGCGCGCGACGTCGAGCGCGCGCGTCATGGAATTGAACCCCAATGCGCCATAAGGACCAACCCCAGGGACCCTCGGTCCGCGTGCTGCGCGTCGGCGAGCAGGTGCGGCATGTGCTGTCGGAGATTCTTCAGCGCGGCGACGTGCATGACGATGTGCTTGCGACGCATCCCGTCAGCGTGACCGAAGTGCGCATGTCGCCCGACCTGCGCCATGCGACGGTGTTCGTGAAGCCGCTGCTCGGCAAGGACGAGGAGGCGGTGATCCGGGCGCTGCGCACCAACACCGCCTATCTCCAGCGCGAAGTCGCGCATCGCATCCGCATGAAATATGCCGCGAAGTTGAAATTCCTGCCCGACGAGAGCTTCGACGAAGCGAGCCATATCGACGCGCTGCTGCGCGATCCCAAGGTCTTGCGGGACCTGGAGAGCGGAGAAGAAAGCGAAACCTGATACCCCTTGGAAAGGGTGCCTATTTCCCCTTGATCCCCGCCGCTTCCTCCAGTTCCACCAGCGCTTCCTCCAGATAGTCGATCATCCGCTGCGCGCGCGGGACGCTGCGGCGGCAGGCGGTGATGCCGAAGTCGATATTCTTGAAATTCGACACCTGCGTGATGTTCATCGCCATGCCGTCGACCGGGATGCTCGCCGGATACATGCCGTCGAGCCGCGCGCCGTTCCAGTACATCTGCTCGCGTGGGCCGGGGACGTTGGAGATGGTGACGCTATAGGCCGGGAATTTGTCGGCGGTGCGCGTCAGCGCGGTCAGCATCATCGGAAAGCTGGTGATCGCCATATAGAGCTGGATCTGCGCCGCCGTCATCGCGCGAAGCTGCGTCTTGGCCGAATTCATCGACTCCTGGATCGCCGCCATCCGCTCGGCGGGGTCGTCGATATGAGTCGCCAGATTGGCGGTCACCGAAGCGACCGAATTGCCCGAATCGATGTCGTCCTTGGGCCGGATCGACACGGGCGCCATCGCCTTCAGCGGCTTGTCGGGCAGCTCGTTCAGCGATTGCAGATATTTGCGCATCGCCCCCGCACACATGCCGAGCACGGCGTCGTTGATCGTCCCGTCATAGGCCTTGCCCAACGCGCGCACTCGCTCGAGCGACCAGCTTTGCGCGACGAAGCGCCGCGCGCCGGTGATGTTGCGGTTGAAGCTGGTGCGCGGCACGCCGGCGAAGGGCGTGACGAGACCCTCGCCGCCGATGCCGAACATTGCGGCGACATATTGATTGAGCGCCCGGGTCACGCCGACACTGTTGCCCCATTGTTCCTTCAGAAACTCGCCGATCGCCGTGATGTCCGTCAAATTGGGGCGCGGCGGTTTTTTCGGCATCGGGAATTTGCGCTTATAGGCTTCATAGGCCTCGACCGACAGCGGCGACGTCGTGCGCCGCTCGTTCGGGTCGGGCGTCAGCATCGAATTATAGAAATGGATGCTCGCCGCGCCGTCCATCAGCGCGTGGTGGATTTTCTTGAAGGTCGCGATCTGGCGGTTGGGCAGGCCCGATATCAGCGTGAATTCCCACAGCGGACGCGTGCGGTCGAGCAGTCCCGAATGGAGCCGCGAGGCGAGTTCGAACATCTCGCGATAGCGTCCGGGCTTGGGCAGCGCCGCGGCGCGGACGTGATAGTGCATGTCGATGTCGCGGTCGGGTTCGAGCCGGATCGGGCCATATTGGCCGAGCGGCGTCAGCTTCAGCGTTTCGCTGAACGGCCGCCGCAGCCCTTCCGGCTGCCGCAGCAGCGCCAGCTGCTCGTTCAGCCATTCGGTTTCGTCGACGTCATCGGGCAAGGTGTAGAGATTGATGCCGCCGATATGCATCGGCATCTCGCGACTTTCCCCTATCAGGAACATCGCATCGCTGACCGGCATCAATCGCATCGCATTCTCCCCACATTATTGCTGCACTTCCTGTTGCGCAGCATGAGAGGGGGCGTTAGTGCTGTCAAGCGCCGGAATCCTTGGTTTCCGGGCCTTTCCCGGCCGCTTTCGGGAAGCGGGAACTATTACCCGTCGCCGCTAGAAACCCGATGCCGCGCGGATCAGGAAGAAAGTGACGCCAAGGAAGGCGAAGCCGATGGGCACGGCCAATATCTGCGCGACGACGCTGCGGCGGTCCATCGGTCCGGTCCATGTTTCGAGCAGGCCGTTGTGGCGATCGAGCGGCGAACCATGTTCCCGCCCTTTTTGCGCGTTGAGCAGCCCGGCGGTGCCGAAGAACATCAGCACATAGAGGAACGAGATGACGATGGCGAAGATGGCGGCCGTGTCGCGTCCCGTCGCGGCGGCGATGCCGAGGAAGAAGACAGCATAGCATGCGAACATGCTGTTCCACACCCATTTGGGAAGCTGGAAGCCGGCCTGGCTTCCCCCGGTTTCATAGGGGTCCGGGTCGTTGGAACGATAGGCGGGCGGCCTGGGTTCAGGCGTTGGCTGGCTGGACATGGGGCAACTCCATATTGCGGGCAAGCTCCGCATCGTGGTCGCGGTGGATCGCGATGCCGGTAAGCAGGCTTTCGGCGATGATCCGGGCCTTGCCGCCGATCAGCGCGACGGCGCCCGGCGTCGGGGCGATGTCGTGCAGCGTCTGGTAGAAAAGCAGCAGCCAGGTCTGGAATTCGCTTTCGCCGATGTCGGGGATCGCCAGATGCTTCATCATCGGGTTGCCCCGGAAACTGCCCGCGCTGAGCAGGATCGACTGCCAAAAGCGGTTCATCTGGGCGAGATGCGACGGCCAGTCGTCGATGCGCGCGTTGAAGATCGGTCCCAGCACCGTATGTTCACGCACCGCAGCATAGAATCGATCGACCAGCGTGGCGATGAACGCTTCGTCGATGCCCATCTCGCGGGCTTCATACTGGCGCATCTCGCGCGCGGCGATGGCGTGGGGATGGGCAGGGACGCTGTTCGGCTTCATTTTCGCTCGCGACTCTAAACTGGTATATGAAATACCTCTTTAACGCCATTGAGCCGAAAATCAATATCTCATATACCTGATTTATGCGTCTCAGCCTTCACAGCGACTATGCCCTGCGCATCCTGATGGCCCTTGCCGCGACGGGGCGGCAGATGTCGGTCGACGAGATCGCGGGGCAATATGGCATTTCGCGCAACCATCTCGCCAAGGTCGCGCAGCGGTTGCAGGCGCTCGGCTATGTCAGCGCGCAGCGCGGGCGCGGCGGCGGGCTGACGCTGGCGCAGGAACCCGCAGAGGTCGTCGTCGGCGCCGTGGTGCGGCAGTTCGAGAATATGAGCGGGCTGGTCGAATGCATGAATGCCGCGACATCGGCCTGCGCCGTGCGCGGCCCCTGCGGGTTGCAGGGCGCGCTCAGCGGGGCGCTCGCGGCCTTCCTCGCGCATCTCGACGGCTATCGGCTCGCGGACCTGGTGCCGCATCCGGCGCGCTTCCGCGACCTGCTCGGCGCCGCCTGATTGACAAGCGCCGCGCGGCGAACCTAACGGCGCGGGATGAACGGCTGGATCATATTGGACAAGCCCGTGGGGCTTGGCTCGACGCAGGCCGTGGCGGCCGTGAAGCGCGTCTG
>PHEM01000201.1 GCA_002842935.1 Alphaproteobacteria bacterium HGW-Alphaproteobacteria-13
TATTGACCTTGCCGCAGCCCGAAACGCACAAGGCGCGTTCGACGCGCGTCAATGTCGCGATCCTGCGCAGCGGCGCGGTGTTCAATCACAAGCCGGAGACCGGCTGGTTCTCGCTCGACATCCGCTCGCTCGACGCGCCTGTCGTCGCCTCGATCGAAGCCGATGTCCGCCGCATTCTTCAGCAGGTGAGCGCGGAAACGGGCATCGCGCTGAAAATGGAAGAGGAGAATATCACGCCCGGCGGCCAGATTCCCGGCGCGCTTGAAACCCCGCTCGTCCGCTGGAGCTATGCCGCCGCGGCGCAGATCGGCTCGGAAGGCGTGCTGCAGAATTCGGGTTCGGCCAACCTCAACATCGCCATAGCGAACGGCACGTCGGCCGTCGGGCTTGGCGGAGAGCGCGGCGGCGACCGCGGCTTCGCAAGCGAATGGGCAAGCAGCGACACGATGATGCGCACGGCGCACCTCGTCAGCCTGATCGCACTCGGCGTCGGCAATGACGCGCGTCCGCCCGCCCTGCCCGGCGCATCCGGCGGGAAATAGGTTTCAGGGATGGCGCGCCGTGCGCGCTATCCCCTGCCCCCTCAAAGCAAGCCAAGGCCGTGTACTCCCGCGAAGGCGGGAGTCCATCTCCGGCCGGTTCCAACTTGCACGGGCCGGAGATGGGTCCCCGCCTTCGCGGGGACACACAAGTGTTTCATTCAATACCGTCCCGCTTTCGGAACGAATGCGCGAAACCGGAATCGTCGCATCCCCGAGCGAAAACAAGGGGCTTGTTCGAGCGGAGCGAGAACCCGCGCCATCGCTGCCTTGTCTTCGCTCGGGGATATGGTTCAGATTTTAGCGCCGTGCGTTAAATATGAACCGCCCTCTCTTCCGTTCGTGCTGAGCTTGTCGAAGCACCGTCCTTCTTCTTACGGCGTCAAAAGAAAGAACAGCCCCCTTCGACTGCCTGCCAAGGCAGGCGCTCAGGACAGGCTTCGACAAGCTCGGGGCGAACGGCTCAGATTTAACGCACGGCGCTATAACCCACCGCGCGCTCTAACGATCGCCGATCAGATGGAACTTCGTCTGCCGGCCGTCGATATAGCGAACGGTCTTGCCGTCGAAGAACATATCTTCCTCGCTCGGGAAAACGACCATCTGGCCGTCCCATTCGGGCACCGCGCGCGTGGCCGACAATTCGATCGACCAGGCGATGTTGGGGCGGATCAGATATTCGCCCGTGGGAATGAAGGTCTGATTTTCCGTAAGCCCGACGGTACTGCCTGCGCCGTGACCGTGATAGCCGATCGGGTGCGAATAGATCAGCGGCTTCAATCCCGCCTTCTTCGACTTGTCGATCGCGCGCTTCAGTATGTCGTTCCCCTTTTCGCCGACGCGAAATTCGGACGTGACCGCATCCTGCACCTTGTTGTTGTCCAGCATCCCGGCGCGCAGCCCCGCGGGCGCCTCGCTCTCTCCGTCGCGCAGCACATAGGCCAGATGCTGCGTGTCGGTATTCAGCCCCATATAGACGACGCCGAAATCGACGTGCAGCATGTCACCCTTCTGGATCACGGTATCCCGGCCGCGCACCACGCCCCCGCCCCGGCGCGTGACCGACACCGACGGATGGAACCAGCTGCCCAGACCGACATCGTTGACGCGCTGGCGATACCACCAGACCAGATCCTCGGTCGTCGTCTTGCCCGGCGTGACGATCCTGGTGGAAAAGCCCTCGCCGATGATCGCATGCGCGGTGCGCACGGCCTTTTCAAAAATCACCATCTCTTCGGGAATGCGGGTTTCCAGCCAGCCGATCGCCAGCGGATAGCCCGAAACGATGCTGTTGCGCATCTCGGGCGTAAAGGCGGCGACCAGATCATTATACTGGCTGTAGGTCATGCCGTCCGCGAACGCGGTCAGCGACGAGGTGTTGAGGGCGATCTTCTTGGGATTGCGCTCCGCGACCAGCTCGCGCACGCGCGCCCATTGGTCGGGCTGCTTGTCCATGTCCCACACCGCGTCATACAGCGTGCCCATGCCGTGCTTGCTGACGACAAGGCGCTCGATCGGCTTGCCTTCGCCGGGATCGAAGAAGATCAGGATGGTACGCCGCCGCGCCCGCAAATTGGTCGCGTTGAGCATCGTGGAGACCACGGGGTCTTCCATATATTCGCGCGCGACCAATATCCACATGTCGATGCCGTTCTCGCGCATCAATTGCGGGAGGACGGTCTGGAACCGGGTTTCGAGCCAGGCGTCGCGCATCGCCGCCTGATCGCGCAGCGGCAGGATTTCCGCCATCGCGGGCGACATCGATTCTTCCCCCTGGTCGGGCGCATAGGGCGTGGCCGATGCCAGCGCGGGCAGCATCAGCGCGCAGGCGCCCGCCGTGGCAAGGGCAAGTTTCTTCGTCACATTCATGTCGTCACTCTCCGGATGATATCAGCCGAATGGCTTGTCGATCGATTTCGGCGGCTCGCTGAAATAGCGCGGGCCGCTCGCCGTCATATAGAAACAGTCCTCCAGCCGGATGCCGAATTTTCCGGGCAGATAGAGACCGGGCTCGTTGGAGAAGCACATGCCCGCCGCCAGCGGCGTCGTCTCGCCGTGAACCAGGTTGACCGGCTCGTGGACGTCCAGGCCGATACCGTGGCCGGTGCGGTGCGACAGGCCGGGAAGCGCGTAGCGCGGGCCATAGCCCAGCTTTTCATAATAAGCGCGCACGGCATCGTCGACGCTGCCCGCCGTCGCCCCGATGCGGGCGGCGTCCATCGCGACGGTCTGCCCGTCGCGCACATGATCCCACACCCGGCGCTGCTCGCGCGTCGGCTCTCCGAACACGAAGGTGCGCGACACATCGGCGTGATAGCCGTCGACGGTGCAGCCGCAGTCCATCAGCACGACCATCGATTCCTCGAGCGTCAGCCGCTCCTTCGACCCGTGCGGCAGGGCGCTGCCGGGACCGATCTGCGCGCCGCCGCCACCTGTCCGCCCGCCGCGCTTCATCGTCTCCCGCGCCATGATCGCGCCGATATCGTCCCCGGTCATGCCCTTTTGCACCTGGGGATAAGTGGCGCGATAGGCCGCGATCACGATATCGGTGGCGCGCTGCATCAACGCGATTTCGGCGGGCGTCTTGATCATCCGCAGCGCATTGACGACCGGCGCGCCGCTGACGGTCTTCAGACCGGGAAGCAGGTTGCGGATGCCGTCGACGATGAAGAAGCGCGTGGTTTCCTCGACCGCCAGCGTGCCCCGATCGAGACCGCGCTCGCGCAGCCAGTCGGCGACGAGCCGATGCGGGCTTTCATCTTCCTGCCAGACGCGGACGTCGCCGGGCACGTCGAGCGTTTCCCGAATGGAAGGTTCCTCGAAGAAGGGCGTGACGATCAGCACCGGCCCTTCGGCCGGAATGACCGCCGCCGTCATCCGTTCGCTGCGCCACCAATGAACGCCCGTGAAATAGATCAGCGTCGACCCGGCCTCGACCAGCAGCGCCGACAGGTTGCGGCGCTTCAGTTCGGCCTGGACGCGGGCCAGCCGCGCATTGCGCTCGTCCCGTCCGATGGGCTGGGCTGGGGCGATGCGCTCCGCCGCAGCGGCCGGGGCATCAGCGCTGGTCGCCGCCGCGAACGCGCGCGGCGCCACGGCCGCCGCCGCGCCCGTCACGGCCAGAGCGGCAAAGTCGCGCCGCCCCAGACTCACTTCGCTTTCCCGCCGACGTCGCGCAGCAGCGCGTCCCAGAATTCGAGCTGCTTGAAGAACGGCTCCAGCGGCACGCGCTCGTCCGTGCCGTGCGCGCGGCCGTCGCCGGCCTTCTGCACCAGATTGCCCGCGCCATAGGTCGGGATGCCCGCGCTGCGGAATTCGCGGCCGTCGGTGCCGCCCGACGACATGCTCGGCTTCATCACGACGCCGGGATAAGTGACGCGCACGGCTTTCTGGAGCGAGGCGAACAGCGGGGCGTTGACGGGCGACACCGGGCTTTCGCGGGAATCGCCGACTTGCGTCACTTGCACCTTGTCGTTGCCGATCGCCTGCGCGATCTGTTGCTGCACGTCGGCGACGCGCGTGCCGGGCATGATGCGGCAATTCACCGTGGCCGTCGCATTTTGCGGCAGCGCGTTGGGCGCATTGCCGCCCTGCAACATCGTCGCGACGCAGGTCGTCCACAGAAGATTGGCATCGCGCGGATATTTTTCCGCGACCGCGCGCGCGGCCGCGTCGTTCGGGTTGGCCAGCAGCGCCTTGAGCGCGGCGCCCAGTTCCCCGCCCTTCTCTTCGGCGAGGTCCGCCACCATGATCCGCGTGATTTCGTTGAACTCGACCGGGAAGCGCAGCGCCTGAAGCTTGGTCAGCGCGTGGGCCAGTTCATAGATCGCGTTGCTGGGCATCGGCGCCGAGCTGTGGCCGCCGGGGTTCGTCACCGAGATGGCGAAGTCGGCATAGGTTTTTTCGGCCGACTGGATGCTCATCGACACCTTGCCGTTTTCGTCCACCGAACCGCCGCCGGCATCGGCGTTGAGGGCATATTCGGCCCGCGACACGAGCGGGTGCTGCGTCAGCATCCGCGTCGTCTTCATCCCCGTTTCCTCATCGCCCGAAAAAGCGATCACAAGGTCGCGTGCGGGGACGAAGCCCGCGCGCTTCAGGCGAATGAAGGCGGCGACCACGGCGGAGATACCCGCCTTGTTGTCGCTCGAACCGCGGCCATAGATGAAACCGTCCTTCTCGGTCGGGACATAGGGATCGGTCGACCAATTTTCCTTTACCGCATCGACGACGTCCATATGGCCCAGAAGCGCGATCGGCTTGGCCTTCGGATCGCGCCCGGCATAGCGCACGACCAGACCGGCGGTCGTCTCGCCGTCGATGTCGAGCGGCAGTATCTGGATATCCTCGTCGCGGAAGCCCGCTTCGCGCAGCCGCGCCGCGAACATTTCCGCCAGCTTGGGAACCTGCCCGTTGCCCTTGGCCGTCGGCGTGCGGATGGCGTCTTCCCAGATCGCGCGCAACATGGCGCGATCCGCGTCGGTGACGGGTTCGGCCTTGGCCGCGCTGGCTGGCGTCACGGCGAACGCCGACGACAGAAGGAAGGCACCGATAGCGGTCCGCATGACAGGATTGATCAACTTGCTCACCCCATATTTCATTTAAAAAAAAAGGCCCCGGAGACTGTCGTTTCCGGGGCCTGCAACCGTTGTTTAGAAACCGACAGTCGCACTCAGGAACAGATAGCGTCCCGTTGCGTCATAGAACTGCGGATAGGTGTTGCCGTTTCCGCCGTCCTCGATCGCCGTCGACGTGGTCAGCGGCGGATCGCGGTCGAACACATTGTTCACGCCCGCACGGAAGACGAAGTCTTCGCGAACGCGCAGCGACGTCGCAAGGTCGAAATAGTTGCGCGAACCCAGCTTCTGGTCGACGGCGGCATAGCTGCCGCTCAGCACCGGCTGCGAGCTGGTGGCCGAAATCTTGACGGCCGACACATGGCGCCAGGTCAGCGTCAGGTCGATCGTGTCGTTCGGAACCCAGGTGACCATCGCCTTGTGACGCCATTCGGGACGCGGACGTCCGCACAGGCCGCCGTAGAGGCCCTTGCACTCATAGATGTCCGACGCCGGCGAGTTCGGCAGCGGGATCGTCTTGAACGAGTCGAGATAGGTGCCGACCAGGTTCAGGTTCAGCCTACCCAGCGAGTTCAGGTCGAGGCGATAATCGACCGAAACGTCGACGCCCTTGGTCTGCAGCGACCCGGTGTTGACGTTGAACCGCTTGAAATAGCCGGCCTCGCCCTGCCAGAGCGACCCGGCGGGGTCACGTTCGATCAGGCCGCAGAAATAGGCGTCGCCCGTGGCGAGACAGTTGGCAAGCGCCAGGTTCGGATTGACGCTGCCCACCAGCCCTTCGACCTTGACGTCGAAATAGTCGACCGAGATCGTCAGCGGACGCAGGAAGCTGGGCTGGAACACCGCGCCGAGCGACAGCGTCTTGGCGGTTTCCGGCTTCAGATTCATGTTGCCGC
>PHEM01000202.1 GCA_002842935.1 Alphaproteobacteria bacterium HGW-Alphaproteobacteria-13
CAGCGCAAGGCCATCTTCAACAAACCAGCATCATATTATCCGAAAAGGGGGTCCCTCTTCGACGCCGATCGGGGGTCCCTTTTGAACGCCGTTTGACAGATAACGGATTTACTCAAATAAAATAACATGGACCATAGCAACGCATAACATTCATTTACTTAAATAAACTGCATTGGGGTGCACATAATGTCTTACATGAATCACGACTTCCATTTCGATCCGCTCGGCGGCAGCATGAAGGATTTTCGCCACCTGCCGGGCAGCAACCTGCTCAGCCGCGTGGAGGCCTTTTACCAGTGGCAGGAAGCGCGCCGCGCCACCGGCCTGTGGCCGCTGGGCCGCTCGACCGAAGAAGGCGCCTTCAGCCGCTGCACGGCGCGGACCGACGAAGGCGAGCTGTTCTCCGGCGTCAACTTCGCGAGCCAGGACTATCTGAGCCTCAATTCGCACCCCGCGATACTGGAAACGGCGATCGAAACGATGCGGGCCTATGGCGTCCACAGCGCGGGTTCGCCGGCGCTGGTCGGCAACACCTCGCTGTCGATCGGGCTGGAGCGCAAGATCGGCGATTTCCTGGGCTATGACCATGTCGCCCTTTATCCGACGGGCTGGGCCGCGGGCTTTGGCGTCATCAAGGGGCTGGTGCGCCCGAACGACCATATCGTCATGGACGCGCTGAGCCACGCCTGCCTTCAGGAAGGCGCGCAGGCCGCGACGCGCAACGTCCACCTGTTCCGCCACAACCGCGTCGATCACGCGCGCGAGAAGCTGGAAAAGATCCGCTCCATCGACACGCGCAACGGCATCCTGATCGTCACGGAAAGCCTGTTCTCGATGGATTCGGACACGCCCGACATCGTCGCGCTTCAGGAACTGGCGCACGAATATGGGGCGACGCTGGTCGTCGACGTCGCGCACGACCTCGGCAACCTCGGCCCGACGGGACGCGGCTTCATCGAGATGCAGGACATGCTCGGCAAGGTCGATGTGGTCATGGGCAGCTTTTCCAAGACCTTCGCCTCGAACGGCGGCTTCGTCGCCGCGCGCGGGCGCGCGATCAAGGAATATATGCGCTATTACAGCTCGCCCAACACCTTCTCCAACGCCCTGTCGCCCGCGAGCGCCGCGATCGTCAGCAAGGCGTTCGACATCATCACCTCGGCCGAAGGCGACGAGCTGCGCGCCAAGCTGATGCGCAACATCCTGACGCTGCGCGGCATGCTGGGCGGCTGCGGCCTTGAAACCTATGGCGATCCGTCCGCGATCGTGTGCGTCAAGATGGGCAGCGAAGCGCTGGCGCGCCTTGTCAGCCGCCGCCTGCCGTCGCTGGGGATGCTGTCGAACCTGGTGGAATTCCCCGCCGTTCCCAAGGGGCAGGCGCGCTTTCGCCTGCAGGTGATGGCCAACCATACGCAGCACGACATCGTCGATGCGACGCACCGCCTGACGGCCGCGATCGCGGAAGCGGCGGCGGACAAGGAGGCGCTGGAGAGCGGCCGCCTGACCATCGACCAGTTGCAGCCGATCGCCCTGACCGAAGAGCCGGCGGTCCCCGAACAGGCGGCCACGCCCGGTGCCGAGCGCCGCGTAGCCTAGCCCGCCATAGCCGCGGGCCGCCGCCGAAACCGGCGGCGGCTCCGCGAAATCGAAAGGATTTGAAGATGACCACCAAGAAGCTGGCGCTCCTCTGTAGCTTGCTGAGTACGGCGGTAGCCATGCCCGCGCTCGCCCAGGATGCCGGTGACGGCTATGTCCGGGCCTCGATCGCGCGGACCAAGCTCGTGGACAAGGGCGAGGTCAAGACCGACGGCGTGCTGGACCCGAGCGCCGGTTATGAAACCCGCGAGGCCTGGCATTCGGTCGTCACGCTGGGATATTTTCCGTTCGATCATGTCGCGATCGAGGGTTCGCTCTCGACCCCGGCGACGACGAACAATATCCCGGCGGGTTCGCTTGCGGGCGTGCCCAATCTGGGGGACGACGAATTCGTCATCGCCACGGTCGGCGCCAGCGTCTATCCGCTGAAAGGCACGGTGCGGCCCTATGCGGGCGGCGGCTATGCCTTTCAGATCACGACGCAGGAACGCGACGGCCTGGGCGTCAACCTCAATATCCCGTCCACGTCGGGACCCTATCTGAACGCCGGGTTTGCCGTCGACCTTTCGCCGCGCCTCGAGATGTTCGCCGATGTGCGCAAGGCCTGGTATCGCACCAATGCGACGGGCCTGCTGCCGGTCAGCCCGACCTATGCCGCGCAGGTCGACGCCGATGCCAAGCTCGACCCGCTGACCGTCCAGCTCGGCTTCGGCGTCAAGTTCGGCAAGCGCGCCGCCGCCGCGCGGGATGCCTTCGAAGCCGAAGAGAGTGACGGCAGCCATTGGCTGGTCAAGGTCGGTCTCACCAATCTGTCCCTGGCGGACAAGCTGGAGCTGGACGTTGCCGGCACGCCGCTGCCCGACGCGGGCATCTCGACCTTCGAGCATCAGACGCCCACCCTCCAGGTCGCCCGCTTCCTGACGCCGAACATCGCCGTCAACGCCACGCTCGGCCTGCCGCCGACGATCGACATCCACGGCGCGGGCGGTTCCATGGGCGCGCTGCCCAGGCTGGGCAAGGTCACTTACGGGCCGACGGCACTGACGCTGCAATATCATCCGCTGCGCAAGGGCGTCGTCCGTCCCTATGCGGGCGTGGGCGCAAGCTATATGATCGTATTCGGAACCAAGGACGGAGCCTTTACCGACCTGGAAGTGGACAATGATTTCGGCTTCGCCTTCGAGGCAGGCGCGGAAATCATGTTCCAGAAGAACATCGGCCTGTTCCTGGATGTCAAGAAGGCGTTGCTGCGTCCAGAGGCGCGCGGCACTTTCATGGGCATGGACGTGAATGGGCAGACGCGCCTTGACCCCTGGGCCCTGTCGGGCGGCGTGTCCTTGCACTTCTGAGGAGAGCAGCCATGGCCAAATCCCAAACAGCGTCCGGTTCCTGGCTCGATCGGCTGGGCTTGCGCGGTCCAGACCGGGCGGGCGCGGGGAAAGGCGCGGCAAACACGCCGTCCCAGTCCGCTCGCCGCCAGCTTCTCGACGACATCGCCGGCTTCCTGCTCGACAATGATCTGGACGTAAGCCCGGCCAACCTGCTGGCCGTCCATGCCGCCTACGCCGGTCTCGACGTGCGTCTGGGCCGCAAGATCGCGCAGCAGGGCGCGGGATCGATCACCCAGGCGTGGCTCGACGAGAATCGGAAGGACAGCGGGGAACCCGCGGCGGACGATGGCTCGCAGTCGCTGGTGGCGAAGCTCGAAACCACGCTCAACGTCTTTTCGGGACAGGTCCTCGCGGCGCGCACCGCGACGTCCGACTATAGCGGGGAAATAGAGCAGCATGTCGCCGGTCTCGCCGGGATCGACGACACGCAGGCGTTCCTCTCGACCTTCACGGACCTCGCCAGGGCCATGCTGGACCGCACCCGCCAGCTCGAAACGGATATGCGGCAGAGCGAGAAAGAGGCGGCCAAGCTGCGCACCAGCCTGGAAAAGGCAAAGCGCGAGGCGGATGTCGATCATCTGACCGGCCTGCCCAACCGCCGGGCGTTCGAGACCGTCCTCGACCGCGAATTCCGCGAGGCGCGCGCGGGGCTGGAACCGCTGGTGGTCGCCTTTTGCGACATCGACCATTTCAAGCGCATCAACGACACGCACGGCCATGCCGCCGGCGACCGCGTCATTCGCCTGATCGCGGAGATATTGTCCGAAATCTCCGACGACAAATGCCATGTCGCCCGTCACGGCGGCGAGGAATTCGTGATGCTGTTTCGCGGACTCGACATCGCCGCGACCTTTGAAAAGCTCGACGGCCTGCGGGAAAAGCTGGCGACACGCCATTTCGTGAACCGTCAGACCGACGAACCGCTGGGCCAGATCACCTTTTCCACGGGCATCGCGGACGTCTTCGACTTCACCGACCCGCGCGCCGCGCTCCGGGCCGCCGACGAAGCCCTGTACGCCGCGAAGGAAGGCGGACGCAATCAGATCCGCATTGCGTCCAGGACCATCTAGAGGCGCGGGCGGCCGCCGCCTTGACACAAAAGTTCGACGCCCCTAGGGACCGCCAACGGTCCGGCGGGATGCAAAGGCATGTCCTTGCCCACATGGCCCCTTCGTCTAGCGGTCAGGACGCGGCCCTCTCACGGCTGAAACACGGGTTCGATTCCCGTAGGGGTCACCAAAATCCTCTCCCAGAGGGTTCCAGAAGATGCCACAAGTGGCTGATTTCTGTGGGTTTTTCGTGGTATAGGTATCCCATACGGAGCGGCTTCGTGCCACCGGATACCAGCGTTTTGATGGTATATCTGATGGTAGCGCGCCCCTCCCCCAAAAGGAGATACCATCATGGCGCTTACCGCTGTTTCGATCAAAAACGCCAAGGGCCGGAAAAAGCCTTATAAACTCACCGATGGCGGCGGGCTTTTCCTCTATGTGACCCCCAATGGCGGACGCTACTGGCGCATGAACTACCGCCACCTTGGCAAGCAGAAGACGCTGGCGTTCGGCGTCTATCCCGACACCGGCCTTGCCGACGCCCGCGAGCAGCGCGACGCGGCCCGGAAAGTTCTGGCGAAGGGGAACGATCCGGCCGAGCAGATCAAGCTGGAAAAGGTCGCCGCCGCCGTTGCAGCCTCCAACAGCTTCAAGGCGGTTGCCGACGAATGGCTTGTGAAGGTCGAGCGCGAAGGCCGCTCCGGCGTCACCATGAAGAAACTGCGCTGGCTGCTGGACTTCATCAACGAGTCTATCGGCAAGCAGCCTGTCGCCTCCATCACCGCGCAGGAACTTCTTATCATGCTCCGCAAGATGGAAGGCAAGGGCCGCTACGAGACGGCCAAGCGGCTTCGCAGCACATGTAGCCAGATATTCCGCTACGCCATCGCCACGGCGCGCGCAGAGCGCGACGTGGCGGCCGACCTTCGCGGCGCGCTGATAGCGCCGCAACCCGTCCACCGCGCCGCGATCACGAACGCCTATGCAGCGGGCGGCTTGCTCCGCGCCATAGAGGCGTTCGAGGGCCATCCCAACACCAAGGCGGCGCTTCGTCTCTTGCCGCAAGTGTTCGTGCGCCCCGGCGAGCTTCGCTATGCGGAATGGTCCGACTTCGATTTTGACAAGGCCGTGTGGACGATCCCGCCGCACAAGACCAAGATGCGCCGCGTCCACAGCATCCCCCTGTCCCGGCAGGCGCTGGCGATCCTCGGAACCATCGAGCATGACGCGGAGTATAGCTCCTACCTGTTTCCGTCGCTGCGGTCGGTGGATCGGCCCATGTCGGAAAACACCATCAACGCCGCCTTACGGCGCATGGGCTTCGCCCACGACGAAATGACCGGCCACGGCTTCCGCGCGATGGCGGCAACGCTCTTGAACGAAATGGGCCTATGGCATCCCGACGCGATCGAGCGCCAGCTTGCCCATTGCGATACCAACGCCGTGCGCCGTGCCTACACGCGGGGCGAGTATTGGGACGAGCGCGTCCGCATGATGCAGCATTGGTCCGACCATCTCGATTTCCTCCGCGATGGCGCGAAAGTCATCAAGGGCGACTTCAAGAAGGCGAAGGCCGGGGAGTAACCCGGCCTTGCGTCACTCGGCGCGATCCTCGCGGTAGGCAGCGGGGTTGGCGATCCAGCGATCCACGGAGGACTCATGCCAGCCCGTTCCGTGGACGCTGATGGCCACCTGCTTTGGAAATGAGCCTTCCGAGATTTTTCGATACAGAGTCGAGCGCGAAAGGCCGGTGCGGGTCAGCACGGTCTTGAGGCGGATAATCCTTTCCTTGTTGTGCATTTCATAACTTCCATTCTCGCCATTGACACAAATCCCCCTACGAACAGAATTGACGGTACGGATTCGCAGCGCAAGAGCATCCCGGCCCAGACAAGACCAAGGTGCGGCTCACGGCGGTCTAAGTGTAGCGAACGGCGGGAAA
>PHEM01000203.1 GCA_002842935.1 Alphaproteobacteria bacterium HGW-Alphaproteobacteria-13
TTCGCCCGCCAGTCGGCCGGTCCCGCGCCCTTGCGGCGGCCGGGTTCGATCCGGCGCACCACATCGATCGATTCGGACTGGCCCGACGGGTTCGGCCAGCCGTGGGTCATGACGGGCCGCGCCCGCGACCTGCTGACCGGTTTCGACGGAGAGCCGGTCGAGCTGGGACAGGGGGGCATTCGCATCCTCGCCTCGCCGCTGCGCGAGATATTGGAGATCGCGATCGATCCCCCGCATCCGCGTGCCGCCGAACTGGTGGGCGTGCGCGCCGGCGGAGCGAGCCGTCATGCGCTGGCCGATATATTGGGCGACCTTCGCGGCACGCCGACCTTTCAGCTTCTCGACGATTTCGCCGGGGCCAGCCTGGTCGCGGGCTGGATCTGGTCGCGCTGGACGCCCGACTGGCACGACCGGATGCGGGCCAACCGGGCGCGATCGACGGCGGGAAACAAGGGGCGGATGGTCAATATCTGCACGGGCTTCACGGAAGGCGCGAGTTCGCTGACGGAGGACGGCAGCGTCGATCCCAGCGACCAGTCGTCCACGGAGGTCGGCCCGCTGGTCAATCCGCTCGACCCGCTCGGCTGGCATGAGATGCCGGTGCAGGAGGGGCGGCCGATGGCGCGGCGGGCGCGGCGCATCGACATCTGGCGCGCCGAGGGGCTGCTGAAGGTCGACGCGGGCTTTCAGGACAGCGGTCCCAACCCGCAGGGCACACGCACCGCCATCCATGAATATCGCGTCTATGCCGAAATCGACGAGAGCAGCGGCACGTTGGCGGCGTTGCAGGCGCTGCCGCTGATCCTGCCCTTTCGGGAATGTCCGGGCGCCTCGATGAAGGCGGCGCGGATGGTGGGCGGGCCGGTCGCCGAACTGCGGCAGATGGTGCTCGACCGGCTGGTGGGGACGCTGGGCTGCACGCATCTCAACGATGTTCTGCGTGCGCTCGCCGATGTTCCGCGACTGGCGGAGATGCTGCCCGACAGCCCGGAGCACGGCTGAAAAGCGCCTCCCTCCCGGCATCGGGCGCAAAGCACTTGTCTGTCTTGTTAGACTTAGTTATACAACTCACGAAGCGAGCGCATCGTCAGGCTCGCAAGGGAGGATGTTTGGCCATGATTTTCAAGCAAAAGGGCGATTCGGTGCGGATGCTGGGGGCGGTTTCGCTGGCGGCCCTGGCTTTGTCTTCGACCGGGGCCTTCGCCCAGTCTTCGAGCTATGGCGACGACACGATCGTCGTCATCGGCATCACCAAGCAGGATGCCAATATCCAGGATACGCCGATCGCGATCACGGCCTTCAGCGACGAGAAACTGACGCAGCAGGGCATCGCCAAGGTCGACGAGATCGCGACTTTCACGTCGGGCTTCAACATTCGCGGCGCGGGCAATAACCCGACCGCGTTGACTCTTTCGATGCGCGGACAGATCCAGGTCGACAATATCGCGACGCTCGAACCGTCGGTCGGCACTTATCTCGATGAAATGTATATCGCGCGCGCCTATGGTCTCAACACCGAGCTGGTCGATGTCGAGAGCGTTCAGGTGCTGAAGGGACCGCAAGGCACGCTGTTCGGCCGCAACACCTCGGCGGGCGCGGTGCTGATCCAGACCGCCAATCCCCGCTATGGCGAATATTCGGGCAAGCTCAGCGCGACCTATGGCCGCTTTGACGAGCGTACGGGACAGGCCATGCTGAACCTTGGCTTTTCCGACACGCTCGCACTGCGCGGTGCGCTCTATTACCAGAAGCGCGACGGTTTCCGCCGGGACGTCAACACCGACCAGCGATATGAAGGGCGCGAGACGATCAACGGTCGCGTCAAGCTCGGCTGGCGTCCGGCGGACAATCTGGAAATCATCCTGTCGGGCGAATGGTATGACACCGACATCGACGGTCCCGCGCGGTCCAACCTCTTCTTCAACGCGCCGGCCGCCTATGGCCCTTTGAAGGCGGTCCTCGACGGGCAGGCCGCGGCGGATCGGGAAAAGTTCGGCGGCAACGAGAATCGCGTCGCAATCACGCCGCCGAGCGCCGTCGTCGGCGCCAACTCGCGCGGCATCTTCAACGTGACGAAGACGCAGACCTATCTGGCCAAGTTCATTCTCGACACCAGCTTTGGCCAGCTTCGGTGGATCAACGGTTATCGCGGTATCCAGAGCCGCAATCTGGTCGATCTCGACGGGACCAGCGTCGTCGCCCACTTCACAGAGGGCCGTCAGGACCTCAAGCAATATTCGACCGAATTGCAGTTTACGGGCACGGCGTTCGAGGACCGCCTGAATTTCGCCGCCGGCCTGACCTATTTCCGTGAAACCGGCTATGACCAGTCGCGCTCTAACCTGCTGAACGGCAAGTTCACGGCCGGGCCGACGGTGCCGGCGGAATATGTCGGACGTACACTGTGGTCGAACTTCTCGGGCAATCTCGATAACGACAGCTTCGGCATGTACAGCCAGCTCAACTATGCGCTGACGGACTCGCTGCGCGTCACGGGCGGCCTGCGCTATTCGATCGACGACCGGCGCGTGATCACGCAGACGGGCGACGTGCTCGACAACAGCGACGTCTTCGTCCGCTGCACGCCCGCGACGGTGCAGATGCCGACGTCGTGCGACCGCGAACGGCACAAGACCTTCACCAACCTGTCCTATACGGCCGGTGTCGATTATGACGTCACGCCCGACATCCTGATCTATGCCAAGCACAGCAAGGGCTATCGGTCGGGCGCGATGCAGCTTCGCACGGTGACGCTGGCGGATTCGATCCCGTCGAACCCCGAAATCGTCCATGAACAGGAAGTCGGCCTCAAGACGAGCTTCCTCGATGGTCGCGGCACGTTCAACATCGCCGGTTATCACAACAAGGTGAAGGGCGCGCAGCGCAGCCCCGTGCTCGCGCCGAACGGCGTCAGCCAGACGGTGATCGAAAATGCCGACACCGAAACCTGGGGCGTGGAAGTCGACACCTCGTTCGAAGTGGTCGACGGCTTCACCCTGTTCGCGTCGGGTGCGCTGACCGATCCCAAATATAAGCGCTACGAAGGCAAGGCGCTCGACGGCACGCCGCCGAACCAGGAGATCGTCACGGTCGACAAGAGCCAGTATCTGCTCACGGGCATCGTCAAGAAGCAGTTCTCGGTCGGCGCCAATCTGAAACAGGATCTGGGCAGTGCCGGTCTCAACGCCAGCATCGTCTATGCGTGGCAGGGCAAGATGCCGCAGATCGACATTCCGGTGGCGATGTTCACGTCGACGGCGCCCGGCGGGCTGGGCCTGACGCAGGCGCTGGCGGATCAGCTCGCGGCGGTCGCGCAGTCGAACCCGCTCGGCATCCTCAACGCGCGCGTGGCGCTCAGCTTCGGGCCGGAGAAGAATTTCGAGCTGGCGCTGTGGGGCAAGAACCTGACCAACGATCAGGAACAGCAATATACGCTGCTGCTCAGCAACATCTATGTCGGCACTTCCTACAACGAGCCGCGCAGCTATGGCGTGACCGCGAGCTTCAAATTCTAGGATTCCCGGGGCGCTCCACGGGGCAATGGGGGGAGGGACGGCTTCGGCCGCACCTCCCCTTTTTTTGCTTCCGCGTCGCGCCCGCCAATCGATGAAAGGGCGACCATGGCGCCAGATGCTTCAAACCGGCGCAGACGGACGCTCGGCCTGCTCGTGATCGTCGCGATCCTCAGCTATGTCGATCGTCAGGTCTTCACGCTGTTTCAGGACGACATCAAGACGGAGCTGGGGCTGGACGATGCGCAGTTGGGGCTGCTCACCGGCATCGCCTTTGCCGCCTTCTATGCGCTCGCCGCCTTTCCGATCGCGCGCTACGCCGATCGCGGGGACCGGCGGCTGGTGATCGCGGTCTGCGTGTCGATCTGGAGCGCGGCGACCGCGCTGTCCGCCTTTGCCCATAGTTTCTGGCAGATGCTGCTGGCGCGCATCGGTCTCGCCGCGGCGGAGGCCGGGGCGGGACCCGCCGGACTGTCGCTGCTCACGGAGATATTTCCGCAGGACAAGCGGACCACGGTCATCTCGGTCATGCTCGCGGCCAATGCGGTCGGCCTGTCGGGCGGACTCGCGCTCGCGGGATGGTTGTCGCAATGGTACGGCTGGCGCGCGGTCTTCCTGATCGTCGGCCTGCCGGGGATCGCGGTCGGGCTGCTCGTCTATCTGCTGGCTGCCGAGCCGCGCCGCCGCGGCCTGGCCCAGCCTGTGCCCGCGCGCCGGTCGAGCGTTGGCGAAGTGGTCCGCACGATGGCGTCGAACCCGTCGCTGCGCTGGGTCGGCCTGTTGCTGTGCATGGTGCCGGTGACGGGCTTCGCCTTCATCCTGTGGGGCGCCTCCTTCTTCCAGCGCGTCCATGCGATGGACAAGACGCAGACGGGATTCTGGCTCGGCGGAGCGATGGCGGCGGGGCTGGTGATCGGCAATCTCGTCGCGGGCTGGGTCAGCGACCGCTACGGCAAGGCGAACCCGCGCTTCAACGGCTGGTTCGCCGGGATAGGCCTGCTGATCTCCTTTCCCTTCGGCTTCGGCTTCGCGGTCGCGGACAATGCCTATGTGGCGCTGGCCTGCTTCGTCGTCGTCAAATTCATGATGACGCTGCACCTCGGGCCGATCATCGCGCTCTGCTTCGCGCAAGTGCCCGAACAGATGCGAGCGATGATGTCGGCCACGATCAACATGTTCATCGGTCTTGCGGGCGTGGGGCTGGGCGGCACGGTCGCGGGCTTCCTCAGCCGCCATTTCACGCCCGCCTATGGGACGCTGTCGCTTCAGCCCGCGCTGGCGGTGCTCAGCTTTTGCCTGCTCGTCGGCGGCGTCGCCGCGATCATGGCGGGGCGCACGGCCCGGCCGCTGGCATAGAAAAACCCCCTCCCGGCAAGGCAGGAGGGGGGAGGGGGGAAAGCGGTCAGGCCGCGGCGGTCGCGCGCGTCTGCACGGCCGGTTCGATGCCGAACAGCCGCGCGGCGTTGAGACCCAGGATATTGCGGCGCACGTCGTCGCTGACATCCATTCCGTCGAACAGTTCGTCGACGATGCGGCGGCTGATGGGGAACGTGCCCTCGGCATGGGGATAGTCGGAACCCCACATGACATTCTTCGCGCCGGCAAGGCCCGCCGCCGCCGATGCGATGCACGCGCGGTCGTGCTGGAAGCTCGCCCAGACCTGATCGTCGATGATCCGGCTCGGCGCGCGGCTGAGCTTCGGAAAGACGAAGTTGGCATGGGCGATCGACACTTCGTCCATGCGCTCGGCCAGCGCGACGAGCCAGCTCGCGCCGCTTTCGATGAAGGCGACCTTCGCGCCCGGATTGCGCTCGAGCACGCCGCCCGCGACCAGATACATGGCGCTGTGCTGCGCGTCGTTCATCTGGTTGGTATAGTTGATGATCGCCGCGCCGGGACCGCGCTCGACCACCACCGTTTCCAGCCCCGTGCCCGTGTGCAGGACAAAGACGATGCCCAGCGACGCGGCGCGCGCGAACACCGGGTCCCACGCCTCGTCATTATATTTCGGCAGGCCCGGCGGCGAGACGGCGGGCAGCATCGCCGCCGTGAAGCCCTTCGACGCCAGATAGTCGAGTTCGGCCAACGTGTTCGAAAAATCGAGCACCGGCAACATGCCGCAGCGCACGAAGCGATTGGGATGACCGCCCAGGAAGCTGTCGTTCCAGTCGTTGTAGAGCCGCGCCGAGGCCGCCTTTCAGACCCGCGCGCGTGCCGAGGCGCTGGAGACGGGCGTGACCCTGCAAGCCCCCGAGACGGTGCATTTCGCCCGCGACACCTGGGTCGGGCGCGATGCGGTGATCGGCGAGGTCGACGGCGTCTACGGGCTCGTGGTCGCCAACATCATGACCCACATCCTGCTCGCGATGCGCGACGCCCTCGTCGCGCGGGTGGCGCCGGGCGGGCTGCTCATGCTGACGGGACTTCTCACCACGCC
>PHEM01000204.1 GCA_002842935.1 Alphaproteobacteria bacterium HGW-Alphaproteobacteria-13
GCCGCCACGCCGCCTTCGCCGCCGCCGCCCGAAGCCTTTGCGGCGCCCGATTCCGAACCGCGCCCCGCGGCGGAGAGCGCAGCCGAGGCGCCCTTGCCGTTCCGCCGTCCGCGCCGCAATCCGGCGAAGCGCTGGACGCTGATCGCCGCCGCCGCCGCGGTGCTGATGATCGCCGCGACCGGCGGTCTTTATTATTACGGCCTGCCGGGCTGGGCGCAGGGGCTGGGGATTCCGGGCATGGCGGACGAACCCGATCTCGTCATCGAACTGCCGCCCAATCAGGATCATCGCGAACTGGCCGACGGCACCATCTATTTCGCCGCGTCGGGCGTGATCATCAACCCGACCGACCGCGAACAGCGCGTGCCGCCGATCCTCGCCGAACTGCGCGATGCGCAGGGGACGATCGTCTATAGCTGGACGATCAAGCCGCCCGTCCGCATGCTGCCGCCCAACGAGAAAGTGAATTTCAGCGAGGCGAAACTCGACATCCCGCGCCGCGCGACGCAGCTGACGGTCAGCTGGGCGCTGCCGAAGAATTAGAGCGGCGAGCCTTAAATATGAACCATCCTCTCTTCCGTTCGCCCTGAGCTTGTCGAAGGGCCGTTCTTTCTTTTGACGTCACAAGAAGAAGGACGGTGCTTCGACAAGCTCAGCACAAACGGATCATATTTACGGCAGAGTGTTTCCCGCACGCGCCGTGCCGCTTGATAGGCGGACCGACTTGCTGCACCATCTTCTCCGATAAATGGAGAGGGTGAGAAAAAGGCATGACCGAACAGGTTCAGATCGCGCCCGTGAAGGTCGCGGGCGATCTCGATGCGGGCGACCTTCGCGCGGCGCTGGCGGCGGGATGGCGGGATTTCGTGGCCTGCCCCGTCTATGGGCTGTTTTTCGGGGGCATTTATGTCGCAATGGGCGCGGCGCTCTATTACGGGCTGGTGACGCGCGGGGCGGTGGCCTGGCTGCTTCCCCTCGCCGCCGGTTTCCCCTTGCTCGGTCCCTTTGCCGGGGTCGGGCTTTACGAGATCAGCCGCCGCCGCGAAATGGGCCTGCCGGTAAGCTGGGGGAGCACGCTGGGCGCGCTGCGCGGACGCGGGGACGAACAATTGATCATGATGGGCGGCATCGTGTTCATCGCCTTCAGTTTCTGGATCGGCCTGGCGCACGGCATTTTCGCCATCTTCCTGTCCAACGCGAATTCCGGCCTGCACTCGCTGGGCATGCTGCAGAGCGGCGCGGGGCTGGCGATGCTGGCGGTGGGCAGCGTCGTCGGCGCGGTCATGGCGCTGGCGCTTTATTCGATCACGGTCATCAGCCTGCCGATGCTGGTCGACCGCGACGTCGACTTCATCACCGCGATCATCGTCAGCCTGGCGACGGTGCGGTCCAACACGGCGATCATGCTGGCCTGGGCGATCGTGATGGCGATGCTGCTGTTCCTGGCGATGCTGCCTTTTTTCCTGGGCCTGCTCGTCGCGCTGCCGGTGCTGGGCCATGCGACCTGGCACCTCTACCGCCGCGTGGTCGGCGGCTCATAGAGCGCCGAGCTGGAAATTTGCATCGCTCGCCGCAATCCGTATCCCCGAGCGAAGACGAGGGGCTTGTTCGAGCGGAGCGAGAACCGCGGCGTCGCAGCCTCGACTTCGCTCGGCAGTGCCCCTCGTCTTCGCTCGGGGATGCGGTTCGGATTTATGGCGTGGCGCTCTACCGCAACTGCCGCCAGGCGGAGCTGATCGTGCCGATGCCGTCCAGCAGTTCGGACAGGCTTTCTTCGCCGTTCGCGGCGATCGCCTCGTCGAGCTTGCGGCGCATGCTGCGATAGACACGCGACAGCGACACCGCGACCTCGCCGCCCGCTTCATGGTCCAGATTGGCGTCGAGACCGATCAGGATCGCGCGCGCGCGATGCGCGGGATCGGTGGCGGAAATGCGCTGGCCCTGCCGGACCATCGCGCGCAGCACGCCGACCGCCACTTCCAGCTCTTCGTAAAGCATGGTGACAAGCTCGACGGGATTGGCCGCCGCCGCGCGGCTTTCCCGCTGCAATCGGCGATAGATTCCCGTCGCCCGGACGGTCGATGCGGTCGCTGTCGCGGTCACGGCGAAAATCCCTAGCTCTTATACTGGTTGTTCCAGATCTCGATCTGCTGTTCGAGATAGGATTGCGTCGCCTTGAGCGCCGCCAGCTTGGCGTCGAGCGAGCCATATTGTTTTTCCAGCCGCGCGCGATATGTCTCTTCACGCTTCTCGACCTTGTCGAGCTGGTCGGCCAGCGACTTGCTGCGGTCCGACAGCGCGGTCGATATGCGGTCTATCACGCCGTTCTTGGCGATGGCCTTGTCGCGGATCGCGTCGAGCGCGAAGGCGATGCCGGGATCGGTCTCTGTCGTGTGCGTCGCGTCGCGGCGCGGGTTGAACAGCGCCTCCACGGCGCCCGCATCCTTTTCCAGCGCCTTTTCCAGCGCCGCATTGTCCAGCTTCAGCAGCCCGTCCTTGGTCGTCGAAATGCCGATGTCGGTCAGCCTGGTGATGCCGCTGCCGCTGTCGCTGGTGAGCACCTTGCTGACCAGCCCGGCCAGCTCGCGCTCCAGTTCGCGCAGCGAGGCCGTCGATCCCGACAGGCTGGAGGCCGACTGAAGGCTGGCCTTCATCTGGTTATAGACCGCGACGAAATCGCCGACCGTCTGGCGGATCATGTCGAGCGGGCGGCTCGCGCCGATGTCGACGGGTTCGCCGGGCGCGGCTTTCTTCAGCGTCAGCGACAGGCCCGGCACGACGTCGTCGACGATGTTGCTGGCGCGGCTGAACGCCACGCCGTCGATGGTGAATTCGGCGTTGGCGGCGCTCTGGCCCAGCGTCATGCCGCCCCCGCCGCCGCCATAGGCGAAGCTCGACAGGGCCGGGTCGGACCCGGCGTCGGCGGTCAGCGTGAAGCCGCCCGCCGCGCCCGTCGCGCCTTTCAGGATGATGCGATATCCGCCGTCGTCGGCGACGATCGAGGCCGTGACGCCGCTGCCGCTGGCGTTGATCGCCTTGGCAAGGCCGTCGAGGCTGTCGTTGCTGCCGTCGATGGTGATGGTCTTGGCGACGCCGCCGACGGTCAGCGTCATCGTGCCGGTGCCGATCGGCGCGGCGCGGTCGGCGACGATGCCCGAATAGGTCGTCTGTGCGCGGGCGAGCTGGTTCACCACCACCGTCGCCGCAAAGCTGTCGGCGTGCAGCCCCGCGCGCGCGTTGGCGCCGAGGATGCTGTCGTTGGAGACGCTGGGCGTGCTGCGCAGCGCGCCGTCGTCGATCATCTGCGACAGCGAATCGGCAAAACCCTCCAGATCGGCGCGCGCCTGCGCGAGCGCGCTGATCCGCGACTGATTCTGCTGCGTCAGCGTCGAAAGGCGCGTGATCTTCGGCTCGCGCGATGCGTTCGACAGATCGGTGACGAGCTGTTTGATGTCGATCCCGGACCCGAAGCCAAGGCTGTTGGCGATAGAACTGACCATGGTGGAATATCCTTCAGACCCTTTAACGGCGGCGCGGGCGCGCCTTTAAGGGCCGGGGGAGATTATCCCTGCCGCCGCCCGTCGGGATCGAAGCGGTGCGATTGCGGCACATCGACGTCGGGGGGCTGGATGCCCTCGGCGGCGGCGCGTTCGAGCTGGAAGACGAAGGCCAGCACGGTCGCCACCGCGACGAACAATTCCTCCGGAATCGTCCGCCCGGCGCGCGAGGTGAAATAGATGGCGCGCGTCAGCTGCGGATATTCAAGGATGGGGACAGCGGCCTCGCGAGCCAGTTCGCGGATCGCCAGCGCGACGTCGCTGCGCCCGCGCCCGACGACCACGGGCGCCGCGTCGACGCCGGGGCGATAGCGCAGCGCGACCGCGAAATGCGTGGGGTTGGTCAGGACGACCGTCGCCTCCGACACCGCCTTGCGCGCCGAACCGCTGGCGATCTCGTGCTGGCGCTGGCGGCGCGCCTGCTTGAGTTCGGGGGCGCCGTCGGATTCGCGCATCTCCTGCTTGATTTCCTGCTTGCTCATCATCAGCCGCTTGGTGCGCTGGAACCGCTGCACGGGGACATCGATCAGCGCGATGACGACCAGGCCGCCCGCCAGCGCCAGCACCGCGTGGCCGACTTCCTTGCCGGCGAGACCCACCGCGCCCGTCAGGTCGCTGGCGGCCAGGGTCATGATCGCGGGCAGGCTCTTGCCGACCAGCCAGTAACCGATGCTGCCGAGCAGCAGCACCTTGGCCAGCGCCTTGCCCAGTTCGGTCAGGCCCTGCATCCCGAACATGCGCTTGATGCCGTTCAGCGGGTTGATGCGATTGCCCTTGAAGCCCAGCGCCTTGCCGCGCCAGCCGATCGAGCCGAGCATCGCCGGACCCGCGAAGGCCGCGCCGATGGCGAGCGCGAACAGGCTGACGAGCGGCAGCAATATCTCCGCGCCGTTGCGCAGCAGCGCCTCGGCCGGCGCGAAATCGGCGACGTCGGCGGCGGTCAGCGTCAGGCCCCGGCGCACCAGGTCGCTCGCCGACTGGACGAACCAGCCGCCCGCCGCGATCATCCAGCCCGCCGCCGCCAGCATCATCAGCGCCGTCGCCAGCTCGCGCGACATCAGCACATCGCCTTCGCGCGCGGCGTCGGCGCGCTTCTTCGGCGTCGGCTGTTCGGTCTTCTGGTCCTTGTCGGTCGAATCGGCCACGGATCAGCCCCCCGCGATCGCGCGCGCGGTGTCGAGCGCGTCGGACAGGATGCGCATGATCGCCTCCGCCATCACGGGCGTCGCGATGCCCAGCAGGACCAGCCCTGCCAGCAGCGTCGCGGGGATGCCGACCGCGAACAGGTTGAGCGCGGGGGCCGACCGTCCGATCACGCCCATGATGATCTGCACCAGGATCAGGATAAAGCCGACCGGCAGCGCGATCGACAGCCCGGCGACGAACATCAGGCTGCCGAAATGCAGCACGCCCTCGACCACGCCGTGCGCCGGAAAGGCGTTGCCGGGCGGCAGCGCGACATAGCTGTCGACGATGATGCCGACCAGCAGCAGATGGCCGCCGGGTTTCACCAGCGGAAGCAGGTGCTTTCCCAGATACGCTTTGTCCAAGCCGAAGTAGTGATAGGAATCGATGCTGACCACCGCGTCGAAGAATTCGTCCGCAAACGGAAGCTGGTGCGCGTCCTCATGAATCGGCACAATCTGCTCTCGCGTCAACCCTTCCTTACGGAATCGCTGCCAGTTTTCGCTTGCGCTGATCCATAGATCGACGGCGAACACCTTCAGTCCGTATTCTTTGACGAGCATGATGGAGGTCACGCCCTGTCCGCAGCCGAGGTCCATGACGGTCTGTCCCGGCTCCAGCGGGAACTTATTGAGCAGTTCTTCGAGAAGCTTTGCGGGGTTTGGCCCCATGATGTTATGTTTGATCAAATCCGGGTTCATCCGGTCTGCGCGTGGATAGTTCATTGTAGTTCCTTTCGTATTCTCATATGTCATGTATTGTGCGTTGCTTTTGTGGGCAACACGTTTCCCAAATAAAAACGGCACGGAAACTGCTCCATGCCTGAAAATCTCTTTGATTGTTTCAAAAGAGGTGTCCGGCTTGGCTCGTTTCTGTTTGGAAGGCGAATATCAAAACAAACGCATGCGCTGCGCTCTTGTTTGCTTCAAGTTGTTTCGCGTTCTTTACAGAACCGACTCCAAAAAGACACTTCCTTTCGCCGCGAATTTTTACGTTCCTTGCTGACAAAATACTACCAAATCCAGCCCGGAAACACAAGCGTTATATGTTCGCTGAATCGTCTTTCTCATATAGGGATTCCAGCATTCTTGCCGCAAACGCGTCGATGCGCTCCTCAATCCCCTCCGCATGCATCGCCTCGCCGGGGTTGTTCGCCGTCTGCATCAGGCAAAAGCGCGGCGGG
>PHEM01000205.1 GCA_002842935.1 Alphaproteobacteria bacterium HGW-Alphaproteobacteria-13
GCCGAGGGCGGAACCTGCCGCTCCGACACCAAGACGGGCGGCGGCGGCGCCCCCGACCAGCGCGCCGCCCGCCGCCAGCGCGGTTCCGGCCGCCGCGCCCGCGCCGAGTTGCGGGCCGCCCGAGACGATGCCGTTGGCGATACCGGGACCGAAGATCGCAAGTCCGAGCAGCGACAATGCGCCGAGCGCGATGGCCAGCACCTCCCGCGCCGTGGGGTCGGGTCCGACCGCGACCGTGAACGTGCTGAACAGCGTCATGCCGATCCCGGTAATGACCGCGAGCACCAGCACCTTGATGCCTGAGGAGACGATATGGCCGAGCACCTTCTCGGCCATGAACGCGGTGCGGTTCCAGAAAGCGAACGGGAGCAGGATGAACCCGGCGAGCGTCACCAGCTTGAACTCCACCAGGGTGATGAAGACCTGGATCGCGATGACGAAGAAGGCGAGAACGACGACTAGATAGGCGAGCAGCAGCACGACAATGATCGCGAGGTTGGCGAACACCGCCCACAGGCTATTATATGCCTCGGTCGCATCGATCAGCGGCTGCGCGGCATCGAGTCCTTTGGCGGCGATGCTGCCCGGTTTCATGAACGCCGCGAGGCTTAAGGAGTCACCACTCGCCTTGAGTCCCAGCCCCGCGAAGCTGTCGAACAGGATGGTGCTGAGTGTCTGGAAATTGCCAATGATGAAGGCGAAGGCGCCGATATAGAGGGTTTTCTTCACCAGCCGCTGGA
Organism: Alphaproteobacteria bacterium HGW-Alphaproteobacteria-13; assembly: GCA_002842935.1. GTDB lineage: Bacteria > Pseudomonadota > Alphaproteobacteria > Sphingomonadales > Sphingomonadaceae > Sphingopyxis. The sequence goes on from PHEM01000205.1 coordinate 741, forward strand.
TCACATCTTCGTCGGCGCCCCAGGCCCAGAACAGCCCGGCGATGGTGATGTCGATCGCGATCAGGGTCGAGGAGAGGAAGCCGATCTCGCCGCCGAGCAGGCCGAAGCCACTGTCGATATAGCTGGTGAAGGTGTCGAGGAAGGTATCGACAATCCCGGTGTCATTCACGGCACGGTGCTCCCGGCCGGATCGGACGCGGCGGCGTCCTTGCCGAAGAAGCGGCGGCGGTTCGCCGCCCATGCCTGTTCGCAACCCGAGTCCGGCATGGTTAGCGTGGCGCAGCGTTCCAGTTCGCGCGCCAGAAGTGTCTGCTGCTCTCCTTCGTCGAGAAGCGGCAGGACAGCTTCGAGTGGCATGTCGCCCGGCTCGCGCAAAGCTTCCACCGCCACCACGGCCAGCATGATCCCGGCAAGCGCCGCGGCACCGGCGATCTTCGCATTGCGCGACATGCGGAGGCCCATGTCAGTCGCGCCCGAAGAAGCGGCGGAAGCGCTCCCGTCCTTCGGCCTCGATCGCGGCCTGACGCGCGGCGTCGAGCGCCTGCGCCCGGCCCTGCGCGGCGACGGCGGCGGTGAGGTCCGCAAGCTGCTGCGATTGCAGGGCGAGAAGCTGGTTGCCGGCTTGCGCCGCCTGAAGCGCGCCGGTCGCCGACTGGCTGGCCGAGACCAGGCTATTCATGGTCGTGCGCGCGCCGTCGATATTGCCGACCACGCCGGCCTGGACCTTGAGCGCATCCTCGAACGCGCCGACGCTGTCCTCCCAGCGGGCGTTCGCGTTGGCGATCATCTGCGCGTTGGTCCCGGTGAGGCTCGCGCCCTTGTAGCGGCCCTCGAACGCCTGCTGGATATTCTGGACATCGTAGGCGATGCGCTGCGCTTCCCCGAGAAGCTGCTGGGTGCGCTGCACCTGTTGCTGGAGTTGCTGAAGCGAGGAGAACGGCAGCGAGGTCAGGTTGCGCGCCTCGTTGATAAGACTGGTTGCCTGATTCTGGATTTGCTGAATCTGGTTGTTGATCTGCTGGAGCGACCGGGCCGCCGTCAGCACGTTCTGCGCGTAGTTGGTCGGGTCATAGACGATCCCGCCGAACTGCGCGTAGGCCGGCACAGGGGTGATGGCGGGCACGATGGCCATAGCGAGGATGCCGGCCACGACGGCGCGGCGGAGCGGAGGCAGCTTCATGTTTCGATCTCCATGTCTGGCGTAAGGGGGAGTTCGGGCTGGTGGTCGGACACAGGTTCCGGCAGCAGATCGACGGCCCAGGCGCAGCCGCGATGCCGCAGCCATTCGGCGGCGAACGCGGAAGCCCCGTGGGTTTCGATGATATTGGCGATGGCGAGCTGGTCGGTTTTCGACGAGGCGGCGGCGAAGGCCAGCGCGACTTCGCCCAGCCCTAACTCGAACAGCCGGTTTCCTCGCCGGCTCTGGCAGTAATAATCGCGCTTGGGGGTCGCTTGGCTGAGGATTTCGATCTGGCGGGCGTTGAGGCCGAAGCGCTCGTAGATGGCCGCGATCTGCGGTTCGGCCGCTCGCTCGTTAGGCAGGAAGATACGCGTCGGGCAGGATTCGATGATAGCCAGCGCGATGCTCGACGTTTCGATGTCGGCAAGGCTCTGCGTCGCGAACACGACGCTGGCGTTCTTCTTGCGCAGCGTCTTGAGCCACTCGCGCAACTGCGCGGCGAAGTCCGGGCTGTCGAGCACCAGCCAGCCCTCGTCGATGATGATGAGCGTGGGCGAGCCGTCCAGCCGCCCCTCGATCCGGTGGAACAGATAGGACAGCACGGCGGCGGCCGATCCGGCGCCCACAAGGCCCTCGGTTTCGAACGCCTGGACGCTGGCTTCGCCCAGCCGTTCGGCCTCGGCGTCGAGCAGCCGGCCCCACGGTCCGCCGATGCAATAGGACGCAATCGCCTGCTTGAGCTGCTGGCTCTGCAACAGGACCGCGAGCCCGGTCAGCGTGCGCTCCGACATCGGAGCGGAGACCAGCGAGCCGAGCGCGGACCAGATATGCTCCTTCGCCTGTGGATCGACCGCGACGCCTTCGGACGCGAGGATCGCCGCCAGCCATTCGGCGGCCCATGCCCGTTCGGTGGCATCGTCGATGCGGGCGAGCGGCTGAAGCTGGACGCCGCTGTCATCGTCGTCGGACAGCCCGCCGCCCAAATCCTGCCAGTCGCCACCCATCCCGAGCGCGGCGGCGCGGATGCTGCCGCCGAAGTCGAAGGCGAAGACCTGGCCATTCTCGTAGCGGCGGAACTGCATCGCCATCAGTGCGAGCAGCACAGATTTGCCGGCGCCGGTCGGCCCGACGATCAATGTATGGCCGACATCGCCGACGTGAATGGAAAACCGGAACGGAGTCGAGCCTTCGGTCTTGCCGTAAAGCAAGGGGGGAGCATTGAAGTGCTCGTCCCGTTCCGGCCCCGCCCATACCGCTGACAGGGGGATCAGGTGGGCGAGATTGAGGGTGGAGATCGGCGGTTGCCGGACATTGGCATAGGTATGACCGGGGAGCCCCCCCAGCCATGCCTCTATCGCGTTCATCCCTTCGGGAATGACGGTGAAGTCGCGGCCCTGGATGACTTTCTCGACCAGCCGCAACTTCTCGGCGGCGATGGCGGGATCGCGGTCCCACACCGTCACCGCTGCCGTGACATAGGCCATGCCGGCATAGTCGGCGCCGAGTTCCTGCAGGGCGGTGTCGGCATCGGCGGCCTTGTTCGAGGCGTCGCTGTCGAGCAGCGTCGATGCCTCATTGGTCATCACTTCCTTGAGGATCGCCGCGACTGACTTGCGCTTGGCGAACCATTGGCGCCGGATTTTGGTCAGCAGCTTGGTCGCGTCCGTCTTGTCGAGCATGATCGCGCGCGTCGACCAGCGATAGGCGAAGGCGAGCCGGTTCAACTCGTCGAGCAGGCCGGGGAACGTCACGCTGGGGAATCCCACCACCGTCAATGTGCGGAGATGATGCTCGCCCAGGCGCGGTTCCAGCCCGCCCGTCAGCGCCTCGTCGGCGAGCAGCGCGTCGAGGTGCATCGGCGTCTCGGGAACGCGCACACGCTGGCGGCGGGTCGAGATGGTGCTGTGGAGGTAAGTCAGCGTCTCGCCATCATCGAGCCAGAGGACTTCCGGCACGAAGCCTTCGACCAGATTGAGCACGCGGTCGCTGCGATCCCTGAAACCGGCCAGCAATTCTTGAGCGTCGACGCCGGTGCCGGAACGGCCTTCATAGAGCCAGGTTTCGGCACGGGCGGCGTCCTCCGCCGGGGGCATCCAAAGCAGGGTCAGATAATAGCCGCTCTCGAAGTGCGCTCCTTCCTCGCGGAACTGTTCCCGGCGCTCCATGTCGACCAGCGCCGAGACGGGATCGGGGAAGTGGCCTTCCGGATAGTCGAGCGCGGGGGTGCGCTGCGCCTCGACGAAGATCGCCCAGCCCGAGCCAAGGCGGCGCAGCGCATTGTTGAGCCGCGCTGTCGTGGCGACCAGTTCGGCCGGCGTGGCGCTGTCGAGATCGGGGCCGCGAAAGCGCGCCGTGCGCTGGAACGAGCCGTCCTTGTTGAGCACCACCCCTTCGCCGACCAGCGCCGCCCAGGGCAGGAAGTCGGCGAGATGCGCGGCCTTGCCGCGATATTCACGCAGGCTCATCATGGCTGCATCCACGTCGGAAAGCGCAAATGCCGCCGGGCCACGTCAACGAACTGCGGATCGCGGCGCGCGGCCCATACCGACAGCGCGTGACCGATCGCCCAGATCGCGAGACCGGCGATCCAGAGGCGCAGGCCGAGGCCGATCGCGCCCGCCAGCGTGCCGTTCAGAATCGCGAGCGAGCGCGGGGCGCCGCCGAGCAATATCGGCTCGGTCAGCGCGCGGTGGACCGGCGCATAGAAGCCGGGGATGGCGTCATAGTCGGCCATCAGACCAACGCCCCGCCGCCGAACGAGAAGAACGACAGGAAGAAGCTGGAGGCGGCGAACGCAATCGACAGCCCGAACACGATCTGGATCATGCGCCTTGCGCCGCCCGACGTGTCGCCGAAGGCCAGGGTCAGGCCGGTCACGATGATGATCATCACCGCGATGATTTTGGCGACCGGCCCTTCGATCGATTCGAGGATGCTTTGCAACGGCGCTTCCCACGGCATCGACGATCCGCCCGCATGGGCGGGAGCGGCGAAGGTCAGCGCGATCAGGCTGGCGGTGGCGGCAAGCATAAAACGGCGGGCGCCGTGCCGAACGGCATGGATCATAGTGCGTCTCCTTGGGGTGCGGGTGCGAGGGGGGTTAGGCGGTAGTCGCCGGCCGCGGCGTCGATCCCCTCGACGCGCGCCAGTTCAGCGAGGCGGCGGCCGTGTCCGTCGCGGACCAGCACGGCGACAAGGTCGATGGTCTCGGCCAGCAGCGCGCGCGGGACCGTGACGACGGCTTCCTGGATAAGCTGCTCCATGCGCCGGAGTGCACCGAGCGCGGTCCCGGCGTGGATGGTGCCTATGCCCCCGGGGTGGCCCGTCCCCCAGGCTTTGAGCAGGTCGAGCGCCTCGGCGCCGCGCACCTCGCCGATGGGGATGCGGTCGGGACGCAGGCGCAAGGACGAACGGACAAGATCGGACAGCGAGACGACGCCATCCTTCGTCCGCATGGCGACGAGGTTCGGCGCGGCGCATTGCAGCTCGCGCGTGTCCTCGATCAGCACGATGCGGTCACTGGTCTTGGCAACCTCGGCCAGCAGCGCGTTGACCAGCGTGGTCTTGCCGCTACCAGTGCCGCCCGCGACGAGGATGTTGGCGCGGGTCGCGACGCCCTGGCGGAGGGTGTCCGCCTCGACGACCGACATGATCCCGGCCGCGGCATAATCGTCGAGCGTGAATACCGCGACCGCGGGCTTGCGAATCGCGAAGGCGGGCGCCGCGACGACGGGCGGCAACAGCCCTTCAAAGCGCTCGCCCCCTTCGGGCAGTTCGGCCGAGACGCGCGGGGATCGGGCATGGACCTCGACGCCGACATGGTGCGCGACCAGGCGGACGATGCGTTCACCGTCCGCGGCGGCCAGCGTCATGCCGGTGTCGCTGATCCCTTCACCGAGCCGATCGACCCACAGCCGGCCGTCCGGGTTCAGCATCACCTCGATCACGGCAGGATCGTCGAGCCACGCGGCGAT
>PHEM01000206.1 GCA_002842935.1 Alphaproteobacteria bacterium HGW-Alphaproteobacteria-13
AGATCGATCGACTGGTTTCATCAGAACGCCAGGCTGCGATCGGCGAGATTGAGCAGAGGATCGGGCATATCGTTGGTGCGGCCGCAAAAAGCGGACTCGATGGCGTTCCGTCAGATGTTAGGCGGACATGCGATGATGCGTTGGGAGCGGTTCGAACGGCCACTCTGGTGGCGGTGATCCGTGAGAGGACCGCTCACTTCACATCCACGATATATCCCGACCTGCTCGGCAAGCTCGAGAGCGTCGCGCCGCCGCCGGTTACATACCCCGAGCCCGACGAGGGCACCCCCAAGCCTGAGAGCAAAGTCGGTGAGGCGCCCTCGGGCGGCTTCGCAGGCAGCAAGCCTGCTGCGCCTAAGGTCGAGTATGTTTCAAGCTCGAACCTCAAGGTCAACTTCCGAAGCCCCTACCTGGCCGATGAGTCGGATGTGGAGGCCTATCTCGAAACCTATCGCGAGACGCTGCTCGCCGAAATTCGCAGCGGCAAGAGGATAACTGTTTAATGGATACGTCGAAGCTGAAGCCTTTTGCCCAGGAGGCTCGTCGCACGCTCAAGGCGCAAGTGTCAGCGCGCCTTGATCTCGTGCTGGCCGAGCAGAGCTCCGCGCGGCGTGAACAGCCGAAAGCCGTGGCTGAACTGGAATCGGAGATTGCCCGGACGGACCGGGAGCAGGTTGTTGAACGGGTCGCCTACACCTGGTTCAATCGCTTCACTGCTCTGCGCTTCATGGATGCCAATGGCTATACGCGACTGAAGGTCGTGTCGCCCGCAGACGGCCAGACCCGGCCCGAGATCCTGGCTGAAGCGGCTGCGGGCAACATTGACGACGACGCGCCAGCGGCCGTTCGGGAAAAAGTTGCCGCTTTGCTGGATGGGCGAACGCCATCGGCCGATGGGCAGGGGGAGGCATATCGTCTGTTGCTCGTTGCCGCCTGCAATCAGTGGCATTCGGGCATGCCGTTCATGTTCGAGAAGATAGCGGATTACACCGAACTTCTGTTGCCGGAAGACCTCCTCTCAGCGGACAGCCTGCTCGGCAGAGTGCGGGCGGTCATGACGGAGGAGGCCTGTCAGGATGTCGAGATTATCGGCTGGCTCTATCAGTTCTACATCTCCGAGAAGAAGGACGAGGTTTTTGCCGGGCTGAAGAAGAACAAGAAGATCACCGCGGAGAACATTCCGGCGGCGACCCAGCTTTTCACTCCGCACTGGATTGTACGTTATCTGGTGGAGAATTCACTGGGGCGACTGTGGCTGCTGAACCGGCCGAGCTCGAAGCTGGCGGCGCAGATGGATTATTACATCGCGCCGGAAGAGCCAGAGACCGATTTCCTGCGCATTTCCAAGCCAGAGAATATCCGCATCTGCGATCCGGCCTGTGGGTCGGGGCACATGCTGACTTATGCCTTTGATCTGCTCTACGCGATCTATGAGGAAGAAGGGTACGAGGCGACCGAGATCCCCGGGCTGATCCTGGCGCACAACCTGTACGGGATCGAGATCGATGACCGCGCGGGCGGACTGGCGGCATTTGCACTGGCGATGAAGGCGGCGACAAGGCTTGGACGGCGACGGTTCCTGCGGCAAGCGGTGCAGCCGAACATCTGTGTGCTTCAGGATGTGCGCTTCACGGCGTCCGAGATGCAGGACGTTGCGACCGTGGTGGGAAGCGATCTGTTCACCGCCGATTTTCGCGAGACGATGGGGCAATTCGAGCAGGCCAAGAACTTCGGATCGCTAATCGTGCCGGAATTGCGTGTTCCTGCGGAGGTCGCCCGGGTTGTGCGGTTGAAGGATTTCAGCGGAGATCTCCTGTTGCGTGAGGTGCAGGAGCGGGTCCTGAAGGTACTAGAGATGGCTGAAGCCCTCTCGTCGAAATACCATGTGGTTGTGGCCAACCCTCCATACATGGGTGGAAAAGGAATGAACGGGGCGCTTGATGCGTTTGCAAAGGAAAAGTTCCCCGACTCCAAATCCGATCTATTCGCAATGTTCATTCAGAGATCCGCTGAATTGTGTCGCAGTAGTGGATTTGTCAGCATGATTACCATGCAGAGTTGGATGTTTTTGTCCCGGCACCAAAAACTTCGGGAAGCGATCATTGAGAAACTTCCAATCATATCTATGGCTCACCTTGGAACTGGCGCTTTCGACACCATCGGGGGAGAAGTTGTCTCAACTACAGCATTTGTACTCTGCAAGGAGGGGTCGCGAGAAAGAGCCGGCTCCTTCATTGATCTCCGCGATGGTCGATCTGAGTCGTTAAAATCGCAGGCCTTGGGCCTATCAGCGAAGGGTGAATTGCCGATCAATCGGGCCAGTTCGAGCACTTTCAAAGCAATCGAAGGTCAGCCCATCGCGCACTGGATTTCCGACAAATTCAGATCATGCTTCAGCACCCTTGATGCCGTCAAAGATGTGTTCAAGCCCGCAGTCGGCCTCAATACCGGCGACAATGATCGCTTTCTGAAACAATGGTTTGAGGTCGCTACGAAAAGCATCTGTTTTGATGCGTCAAGCATCGAAAATGCTGCAGCCCGCGATGAAAAATGGTTTCCCTATAATAAGGGCGGAGGTCATAGAAAGTGGTATGGAAATCAGAGCTATATTATAAATTGGCAACATGATGGCCAAGAGGTTAAAGACTTTGCAACATTCAGAAATAAAGGAAAACATTGGTCCCGGTACGTTCAAAATTTGGACAAAATGTTCCTTGAGTGCGTAACTTGGTCGGATATCTCAACAAGTTCATTTGCTGCGCGCTTTTCCCCCGAAGGCTTTTTATTTGACGTCAAAGGATCGTCCGGGGTTCCTCATCAGCCAGATGATTTAAGTCCCGTCCTAAGTTTGCTTTGTAGCAGCCTGATGCCTCAGTTCATGCGATGCGTGAACCCAACGTCGACCTTTCAAGTCGGTGACTTGGCTCGCGTCCCCTATGCGAAACCGGAAAAATTTTCGGATCAGAATGTCCAAGAATTGACGACTGTCTTGCTCGCCAAATACGACTGGGATGCCTACGAAACTTCATGGGATTTCACTACGCTGCCGCTGCTCGCTCCCGAATACAGGGCCGAGACGCTGCCAGCCACCTATTCCAAGCTGCGGGCCCGGTGGCAGAGCATGACCTGCGAGATGCAGCAGGCAGAGGAAGAGAACAACCGCATCTTCATCGATGCTTATGACCTGAAGGACGAACTGAGGCCGGAGGTGCCGCTGGAGGAAGTTACCCTCACCTGTAACCCAGCCTATCGCTATGGTGGCAAGTCCACCCCGGAGGAGTTGGAGGCGCGACTGCGGGCCGACACCGTGGCCGAATTCCTCCACTATGCCGTGGGGTGCCTATTCGGCCGCTATAGCCTTGAAGAACCCGGTCTGATACTCGCCAATCAGGGTGAAGGCCTCGCCGAGTACCTCGCTCGCGTGCCGCACCCTACATTCGAGCCGGATGCCGACAACGTCATCCCGGTGCTTGATGGCGACTGGTTTGCCGACGACATCGCCGAGCGCTTCCGCAAGTTCCTGCGTGTGACTTTCGGCGAGGCGAAGTTTCAGGAAAATATGACCTTCATCGAAGGCGCGCTGGGCAAGGACATCCACAAGTGGTTCACTCGTGATTTTTATGAATACCACGTCCGCCGCTACAAGAAGCGCCCGATCTACTGGATGTTCGCTAGTCCCAAGGGCAGCTTCCAGGCGCTGATTTACATGCACCGCTACCGTCCTGATACGGTTAGCGTGGTGCTCAACGATTATCTCCGCGAATTTCGCAACAAGCTGGAAGCCCACCGTAAGGCCCAGGAAGCGCTGAGCATCAGCACCGAGGCTACGCCCGCCCAGCGCACCAAGGCGCTGAAGGAGATTGGCGAGGTCAGCAAGGTAATCGAAGAGCTTGATGGGTACGAGCGCGATGTTCTCTTCCCGTTGGCTACGCAGAAGATTGAGATCGACCTCGACGATGGGGTGAAGGCCAACTACCCGAAGTTCGGGGCGGCTCTGAAGCCGATCAAAGGCCTCGGGGACGCGGATGACTGACTATGAATGACCGCATCGCAAAGGGTCTGGAAGCGGCATTCGACCGGCACCGCATCGTGTTCTGGACCGACGCGGCGCGTGAATTACGCAGCACTTTCGATGCCCTCGAGCTTGAGGGCATCCAGAAGATCGCGCTCGCCAACGACGAGTTTGCGGTGAAGCATCGGGTTTTACGGGAAGAGCCGGGGCAGCGCTTCCTCATCTACAGGGAGGGGCCGGAACCCGATCGCATCGATAATTGGCTGCTTGATATCCAGATGGCCCATGGGGCTTTCAAGGCTGACCAGGCTGCCCTCTGGCTGACTGAGTTGGGTCTTGGGCTGGAAATGGAAGGTGTCGTGCGTGGGCACGAAGAGTTCTTCCGTTCGGGGCGAAGACTTGCCCAGTTGCGGGCCATGGTGCGAGGCGACGATCGGCTTGAGGCGATCAAGCTCAAGATGCTGGTGGTTTGCGCCAAGGCCGGGGACGGTGCGGGCTTTGACGAGGTCGTCGAGCAGCTCCTTGCTGAACTGGCGAACGAGAGCGACGATGCAATCAAGCTGGTCGAACGCGTGAAGCTGACCGACTTTCTGTGGCAACAGTTTGGCCGCCACTTCAATTACCATGCGCCCAATCCAGGCGTCGGCGACCTTGCCATTACGCTGTTCAAATCCGCCCATTCGGCCGGGCTCGGTGGGACGCCTCAGCTATCAGCAGAAGCTCTGGTCTTCTTCAAGCGCTGGAAAAACAATCGCCATAACGCGCCAGCGTTCGAGAAGCTGTCCTCCGACTATGTCGAGGTGCTGCCGATCCGGGAAGACCTCGCCGCGCGCGATTTCCGAGATCTGATGGAACTCGACACGTTCGAGGATGTCGATCGTGCGATCATCGTTGCGCTCGTGAGAGGCGTGGCGGGCAAGACGCTGACAAACGCCGATGTGACGGCGTGGATCCGCCAGCGCCGGCAGAGCCATTGGTTTGAACGCTTTAAGGACCTCTACGAAGCTGTCGGATTCGCGTCTGAGTTCCAGTTTGCGCTATCCCAGGTCAATCTGGGGATGGTCAGCCTTGCAGAGGGCGTGACCCGTTACGCCTCCACATGGTTCAGGATCGACCAACTTTATCGCAAATTCATCTGGCATATGCAGAGGTCGGCTCAAGCCAGCCTGATGGCCGAGTTGTTCGAGCAAGTCGAAAACCACTATGTGAACAGCTACCTGCTCCGGCTCAATGATGCCTGGCAGGTTCATATCGACGCGGCTTCTGCATGGAGTGCCCCAGGCATCGTCCGGCAGCGCGATTTTTATCAGACCCATGTCGGCGAATATCGTCGAAAGGGTCAAAAAATCTGCGTGATCATTTCCGACGCCATGCGGTACGAAGTTGCCGACGAACTCTTAGGAAGAGTGCTCGAACTGGATCGATATGATGCGGATCTGAGCCCGATGCTCGGATCGCTTCCCACGTACACGCAACTTGGCATGGCCTCTCTGCTTCCCAACCGCGATCTGCAAATCGCGGACAATGAATCCAGCACGGCGATCGTCGACGGTCAGAGCTCTCTTGGTTTAGAGAACCGGAAGAAAATTCTGGCGCGAGGTCGAGAGGGGGACCGAACCACAGCACTGATGGCCGATGAGTTGATGGCCATGCCTAAGGACGAGTGCCGGGCGCTCTTCCGCGATCACGACGTGATCTACGTCTATCACAATCGGATCGATGCAATTGGAGACAAGCCGGCAACCGAGGAGCACGTGTTTGACGCTGCTGAGGATACGCTTGAGGCGATGGTGCAGTTGGTCAAGAAGCTGACCGCGGCCAACGCCACCAGCCTTCTGATTACGGCGGATCACGGGTTTATCTACCAACACC
>PHEM01000207.1 GCA_002842935.1 Alphaproteobacteria bacterium HGW-Alphaproteobacteria-13
GCCGCCGCCGTGACGCCCGACGTCGTGATCTCGCGCTCCACGGGCGCCCCCCCGGCATCGCGGACCTTCGCGCCGTCGCGCGTGATGACGACCCAGTCGCCTTCCTCCAGATAGGCGATCTTCTGCGTCAACGGCGCGAGCGCCAGCGCGTCGGAACCCAGATAGGTCTCGCCCTCGCCATAGCCGACGACGAGCGGCGAACCCAGCCGCGCGCCGATCAGCAGATCGGGATGGCGGCGAAAGGCGATGGCAAGCGCGAACGCGCCGCGAAGCTGCGGCAGCACGGCCTTGACGGCTTCCTCGGGCGACTTTCCGGTCTCGACCTGTTCGGAGATGAGGTGCGCGACGACTTCGGTATCGGTTTCACTTTCGAACGTCCGGCCGCGCGCCGCCAGCGCCTCGCGCAGCGGCTTGAAATTCTCGATGATGCCGTTGTGGACCAGCGCGACCTCTTCGGTCGCGTGCGGGTGGGCGTTGTTCGTCGTCGGCGCGCCGTGCGTCGCCCAGCGCGTGTGCGCGATGCCCACGGTGCCGGGCGCGGGATGGCCCGCCAGCTCCCGGACCAGATTGCCGAGCTTGCCCTCGGCCCGCCGCCGGATCAGCTCGCCGCCCTCGACCGTGCACACGCCCGCCGAATCATAGCCGCGATATTCCATGCGGCGCAGGCCATCGACCAGCCGGTCGGCCACTTGATCCTTGCCGATGATTCCGATGATTCCGCACATGCAGGCCGGGCTTTCTTCTAGAGGATATAGGGGACGCGGATGCCCGGCATCGCGGCCGGGAAATCCTTGGTATTTCGCGTGACGAGGACGCGGCCGCGCGTCAGCGCGGTCGCCAATATGATCGCATCCATCGCCTTCAGCCGGAACCGCTCCCGGCGCAACGCGGCCGCGCGCTCTCCGATTTCGGCGTCGATTTCGTCGATGCCGAAGCCCGACAAAAGGATTTCAGCGCGGCGAAGCCCGTCGCCTTCGCCCTTGGACATGACTTCGATCCACACGGCGCGACTGATCCACACGCGATTCCGTTGCGCCGCACGTTCCAGTTCGACACGCGCCTGGGGAATCCCCCTCAGCAAGTCGATGATGATATTGCTGTCGAACGCGAAGCCGCTCACTTCTTGCCGCGTTTCTTCTTCGACCCGGCCTTGGTGCCGGGAGGGTTTTGCAAAGCTTCATCCGCCTTCATTCCATGCTCGGCCATCCAGGCTTTGTGGAGTGCGTGTTCGCGATCGTCCTCTTCATCGAAAAGATCGGGGAACTCGGCCCGCACTTCCGGATAGTCGGGGTCCCAGGGCCGCGTCGATGCGGCCCGTTCGCGCCGCTGCCATTCGACGGAGTCGCCGATATCGGTCCGGTCCTTCCACGCGCCGAAACCCGCCTCGATCCAGTCGAGCGGGCTTTGTGGGCGATAGGCCGCCACCGCCTCCCGCAAGACCGCCGCGCGCGACTTTCCCTGCTCGGCCGCGAGCTGGTCGAGCCACTTGATGTCCTCATCGGGCAGATCGGCGAGAATGCGAGTCATTGATATAATGATATCATATCATGATATCATGTCAAGCACGGCCGAAGTTTCGATCGACGAAATGAAAGGCGAATTGCACGGGATCGGGCGCATGGCCGTTTCCCGCCGCGAACTTCGCCTTGCCCTCTTCCCAGATGCGCCGGACCCGCCCCGCAAGCTCGGGCGCGAATTTCATCTGCTTCGCGACCATCGCCTGCCAGCTTCCGGAAAGCCCCAGGCTCTGGCGCAGCGTCGGTTCCATCGCGACGCAATAGGCGCGCGTCGGCTCGTCGAGATGACCGATCGCGTCGAGCACCCACGCATCGACATAGCGCAGGAAGGGTTTGCCGTCGTAACGATCGCTCACTTGCCCTGCTCCGCCGCCTTCTTCTTGCGCATCGCATCGTGGAAGCGGTCGGCCCAGCCCGGCTTGACGAATTGTTCCCCGCGCACCAGCCGCAACTCGCCGTCGGCGACGTTGCGCGTCACGGCGCTGCCCGCGGCGACGATCGCGTCGCGACCGATCCGCACCGGGGCGACGAGCGCGCTGTTCGATCCGATGAAGGCGTTTTCGCCGATCACCGTCTGATATTTGAAATAGCCGTCATAGTTGCAGGTGATCGTCCCCGCGCCGATATTCGCCCCCGCGCCGACCGTCGCGTCGCCGAGGTAGGTCAGGTGATTGGCCTTCGCCCCCTTGCCGAGATGCGCTTTCTTGGTCTCGACGAAATTGCCGATCTTTGCTTTCTCGTCGAGGATCGTGCCGGGGCGCAGCCGCGCGAAGGGACCGACTTCGCAGCCCGCGCCGATGCTCGCGCCCTCGATGTGGCTGAAACCGCGAATGACGGCGCCGTCCGCGATCCGGACACCCGGACCAAAGAAGACATTGGGTTCGATCGTCACGTCGCGGCCGACCTCCGTATCCCACGAGAACCACACCGTATCCGGCGCCTTCAGCGACGCGCCGCCCGCCATCGCCTCTTCGCGCTTGAACGCCTGCCACTGCGCCTCGGCCTCGGCCAGTTCGGCGCGGCTGTTGATGCCCGCGACGTCGCGCGGATCGGTCGTCACCACCGCGCAAGGCCGCCCGTCCGCGTTGGCGATGTTGACGATGTCGACCAGATAATATTCCTTCGCTGCATTGTCGTCGGTGACGCGCGACAGCAGCGCGAACAGGTCGCGCGCCTTCGCCGCCATCAGGCCGGAGTTGCACAGGCGCACCGCGCGCTCGGCGTCGGTCGCGTCCTTGTGCTCGACCATCTTCACGACGCGGTCGCCTTCGGTAATGACGCGGCCATATTGCAGCGGGTCGGCGGGTTCGAAGGCGAGCACGACGACAACGGGCGCGTCGGGCGCGTTCAGCCGGTCGATCATCGCGCGCATCGTACCCGTGGGGACGAAGGGCACGTCGCCATAGAGGATCAGCACATCGCCCTCGAAACCCGCCAGCCCCGCCTCGGCCTGCTGCACGGCATGGCCGGTGCCGAGTTGCGGGTCCTGAATCGCAAGCTCTGCGCTGCCCGCCAGCGCGGTTTCGATCTGGTCGGCCTTGTCGCCGACGACCACGACCTTCTTCACGGGCGCCAGCGCATCGACGCTGGCCATCAGGTGCAGCAGCATCGGCCGCCCGGCGATCGGGTGCAGCACCTTGTGCAGGTCGGACTTCATGCGGGTTCCCTTGCCCGCGGCAAGGATGATGGCGGCGATAGCATTGCTCATGCCGCCGCCATGCCAGCAAATCATTGCGGTTTCCAGAGCGGCGCGCCATGGCGCCTTCCATGAACGATTTTCCGTTTCAGATCGTCGGTTTCGACCTCGACGGCACCCTGGTCGATTCGCTCCGCGACCTCGCCGCCGCCGTCAATCACGCGCTGTCGCTGATCGGCCGCGCGCCGCTGACGGAAGCACAGGTGCGGCCGATGATCGGACAGGGCGCGCTGCACATGCTGGAACAGGGTCTTGCCGCGACGGGCGGCATCCCGGATGGAGGCGCGGAGCCGCTCTTCCGCGAGCTGATGGCCTATTATGAAACGCATATCGCCGTACACAGCCGCGTCTTTCCCGGCGTGACGGACATGCTCGACCGGCTCGACGCGCTGGGGGTCCGCACCGCCGTCGTCACCAACAAGGCCGAACGTCCGGCGCGCAAGCTGCTGGGCGAACTGGGGCTTGCGGACCGCATGGCGTGCATCGTCGGCGGCGACACGCTCGCCAGCCGCAAACCCTCGCCCGAGCCGATCCGCGCGATGATCGCCGGGTGCGGCGGCGGGCGCACGGCGTTCGTCGGCGACAGCATCTTCGACGTCCTGGCGGCGCGCGGCGCGGGCGCGGCGAGCGTCCTCGTCGGCTTCGGCTTTCTCGACCGGCCCGCCGAAGACCATGGCGCCGACCATGTCATCGACGATTATGGCGAGTTGATCCCGCTGCTGGCGACGGTTTAAAACCCGTTTCATCGTCCCGATCGTGTCGAGCGAAGTCGAGACACCCATCGGCGTGGCGCAAGGCCGGTGGGTGTCTCGACTTCGCTCGACACGAACGGATTTCAGAAGGACGGATTTCTCTAACGCCGCCGCCACTTGGTCCACAGATGGCGCGACAGCATCAGCGGCGGCATCCGCAGCCAATGCGAGCGGATGTAGAAAGCCTGCTGCAACAGCATATGCGTAGACCGCCCCCAATCGTCACGCGCGAACAGGCGGCGGCGGAACCAGATGTCGGCCGGACGGTCCCCGTCCCAGCCCTCGGGCAGCGCGGCGCCATAGATATCGCGCGCCAGCCGTGCCGCGCGGCGCACCACGCCTTTCAGCCCATGACGCACCGCCCGCGCGTCGAGCCGCTCCCAGAAATCCGCATCGGCGGCCGCGAAGTCGCGCGTCAGGCAGTGGAAATCCCACAGGTTGCGCAGGCCCCCTTGCAAGTCGCCGTCGGCCAGCAGGTGCGCGGCGCAGTGGCAGGCCATGTCGGCCGGACACAGCACGGCAAAGCCGCCATCGACCGTCACGGCATCCGCCACCAATATCAGCGGCTTCGGCGTCACGCGGTGCGTGCGCGGCAGGATCGTGTGGTGCACGTCGATCATCCGGTCGCGCGCCTTGTGGATCAGCGGCGGCAGTTCGTGCATATGCTCGCGGTAATAGGCGTCGTCATAGGCGTCGGGCTTCACCCACTCCCAGCCCGCCTCCAACAGCTCATTCTCCGCGCGGCCGATGTCATGCCACGGCACCAATATATCGAGGTCGCCGATCTGCCGCCCCTCGGCGCAGGACAGTCCCGCCGCGGCATAGGCCGTGCCTTTCAGCAGCACGAATTCGACGCCCACGCCCGCGAAGGCGCGGCGCGCCATTTCGGCTTCCCACAGCGCCTGCGCCCGCGCGACGGCGGACGCCGCGCGCTGGTCGGCGAACAGCGCCGCGACCGATGGCGGCACCTGCGCCCCCTCCAGCCGGTGCGCCAGCGTGCCCAGCAGCGCCTCGGCGCGCGCGACGCTGATGACGCCGTCCCACGCGCGCGGCGACAGCTCCGCCGGATCGCTCCGCCCGGCGAGCAGGCCCGTCAGCGCCGTGACCGCGCTCACCGCGCCGCCTCCGCCCACAACTGCTCGGCGAGCGCGATCCCCGTCGCGCTGTCGGGATAGCTGATGCCGAACGCGGGCGTCTCGCGGACCAGCCGCATCAGCGCGTCGAACCCGGCCTCGCCCAGCGCGACATAGTTGGTCGACGCCTCGGTCAGCCGCACAAAGGCTTCGCCCGCGCCCATCGGGCGGATCGCCGCCGCGCCGCCGAAGCGCGGGAACAGCAACAGCGCCGGGCGCGCGGGTTCGTGCATCGCCGCGATCGCGTCGGCGCGCGGGATCAAGTGGCGGATATCGCCCTTCGGCGTGCCCGTCAGCAGCGGTCCCAGCCGCGCCGCATCGACGCGCGCGGCCATTTCCGCGATGGCGGCATTCTTCAGGCTGACGGCGCGCGGGAAGGCATAGGCATCGCCGCTCGCAGGATCGATCAGCGTGAATTCGTCGCCCATCAGCCGCCATGCCCCTTCGCCGAGCAGCGCGGCGAGCGTCGATTTCCCGGAACCCGATTCGCCCGACAGGATCAGCGCTCTGCCGTCTCGCGCGGCGGCGCTCGCGTGCAGCAACATATGCCGCCGCCAGCCGAGCGCGACTTGCAGGTTCATCCCCATCTCCGCCGCCAGCAAGCCCATCGACAGCGGCAAGGGCAGCGCGTCGGGAATGACGAAATCGCCGCCGATGTGCACGGAGGGACGCAGCCAGCGCCGCCACGGCCGCGCCGCGAACAGGCGCACCGCCGCATCGGCGGGGCGGCCCTCGTCCTTGGGATAGGCGGCATAGAGGCGGGCGAGCGC
>PHEM01000208.1 GCA_002842935.1 Alphaproteobacteria bacterium HGW-Alphaproteobacteria-13
TTCGTCGCCTGCGGCTCCTCGCAATGACCCGTGCGGCTGATCCAAAACGGACCTGTCCTTGTCACCCTTCTATATCGGCATGATACCAGTCGCCGCGCCGCGTGACGGCGATCGGCAAGTCGAACAGGTCCGTCAGCGCTTCGCTGGTCAGCAGGTCGTCCTTGGCGCCGTCGCGGTGGAGGCGTCCGTCCTTCAGCATCACGACGCGCGATATTTCGGGCAATATTTCCTCGATATGGTGCGTGATGAACAGCATCGCCGTGCCGCCCCGCGCAATCGTGCGCAGCATGTCGAGGAAATGATGCCGCGCCGCCGGGTCCAGCCCCGCGCAGGGTTCGTCGAGCAGCAGCGCGCGCGGCCGATGCGCGAGCGCGCGGGCGATCAGCACGCGGCGCGCCTCGCCCGTCGACAGGCTGGCCATGTCGCGCCCGATCAAGTGGCTCGCACCCACTTCGTCGAGCGCGGCGCGCGACACGTCGATCATCTCCCGCGTATACTGCTGGTGCGACCACAGCCCGCGCGAGGCGAAGAAGCCGGAGACGACGCAGTCGAGCACCTCCAGCGGCGGCTCGGCGTCGAAATCGAGCTGCATCGACGAGGATATGATCCCCAGCAGCTTGCGCAGGTCGAGGATGCACGCCTCGTCGGCCATCACGCGGGTGTCGGCGAGGGAGAGGAGGGGAGCGGTGTCGGTCATGGCGGGGCCAAGAGCATGGCGCGAGGCCGTTGGGAAGGGGGAATGAGTCTCTGGCCGCTCCGCCCTTCGTCATGCTGAAACGAGTTCAGCATGACGAAGACGGGAAAGGGCCGGGGATGATTAGAGGTCGGGTCAGCGAACCTCGACCGTCAGATGCTCGATCTCATGAACGGGCACCAAGCGCTCGCGGACCGTTTCACGTGCGATTCCCGCGACGCTGACGATCGCGGCATAGGCGCCGGGACCGACGCGCCAGACGTGGAGGTCGACGATCCGGGCGTCCCCCGGTCCCTCGACGGCTTCACGGATTTTGTGCGCCAGCGCAGGGTCGGCGGCGTCGAGCAGCACGGACGCGGTGTCGCGTATCAGCGTCCACGCCCAGACGGCGATGACGGCCGCGCCGAGAATCCCGACCGCGGGATCGAGCCACGCCCAGCCGAGGAAATAGCCGCCGAGCAGGGCGGAAATGGCCAGCACCGAGGTCAACGCGTCGGCCAGCACATGCAGATAGGCGGAACGAAGATTATTGTCCTGCCCGTGCGAATGCCCATGCCCATGCCCGTGATGATCGCGGCCGTGGCCGAGCAGCCATGCGCTGATCAGGTTCACGGCCAGCCCGACGGTCGCCATCACCGCTGCCTCGCCAAAGGCGACGGTGACCGGATCGACCAGCCGCACGGCCGATTCCACGGCGATGCCGATGCTGACCATGGCGAGGAACAGCGCGGAGGCAAAGCCCGCGAGATCGCCGACCTTGCCCGTGCCGAAGCTGTAGCGCCCGCTTTGCGCGTGCCGCTTGGCATAGGCATAGGCGATCGCCGCGACGCCCAGCGCCCCGGCATGCGTCGCCATGTGAAAGCCGTCGGCCAGCAGCGCCATCGAGTTGAAGGCGAGGCCCGCGACGATCTCCGCCACCATCATCGCCGCCGTCAGTACCACGACCCACAAGGTGCGGCGCGCATTCTCGTCGTGCCGCTCGCCGAGAAAGACGTGGCTGTGCGTCAGCGTTTCGATATTCCGGTCGAGCGACATGGGCGGCGATCCTATTTGGCGTAACGGCGGATCGCCGCGAGCAGTTCGTCGGCCCCCTGCGCGCGCTGCCGGTCCGACAGGCCCGGTCCGGCGACATGCGTGCGCAAATGGTCCGTGAGCAATTCGTCCAGCAACCCGCCGACCGCGCCGCGCACCCCCGCGACCTGATGGAGAATCGTGGCGCAGCCCGCCTCTTCGGCGATGGCGCGCTCGATCGCCGCCACCTGTCCGGCGATGCGCCGGGTGCGGGCAAGAAGCTGGTCCCTGTTCGATTGCGTGTGCGACATGGGATAGGGGGGTATCCTATGTCGGCGAGCGAGGCAAGAACTCCCCTTCCACTTGCGTTTCGGATAGGAGGCCGGTGCTTCAGACGCTACGTTCCGACCATGAACCGAATCATTCTGCTGTTCGCCGCATTCGTTCTCATCACGCCGGCGCATGCCCGATCCGATCTGGAAGACGGTTTTGCCGGCGCTCTTCGCGGCTGCGAGGAGTGGATACTCAATCCCGCGAGCTGGGCGCAAGGTTTGGCGCCGTTCGTTGCCGCAGTGGGATTGGGTGACAAGATGGGACTCGTCGACCGGGTCGATGACGTGAACCTTCCGCCAAGCGACCTGCGGCGAGGAAACCACTATTGGCGCATAAATTCGACCGAAAGCGCGGGCTATGTTCTGGTGGTCTCCGACCAATTGCCGATGTGCCATATTACCGGAGGCGGCGGTGCTGATTTGCAACCCGCAATCGAAGCCGTGATTGCATCCCCTGATTTTACGGGGCATTGGGAGGCGGAGGCCGATCTGTCCAAGGGTGATATGGCGTCAACCAGGTTTCGCAATCGCGAGGAGCCGTCCCTTTCGATCGTCATCAGCCGGGCGAAGGCGCCGGAACAACGGCTGGATCGCGTTCAGCTGCTGGCGACTGCGATCCACAAGCTTGATCGGTAGGGGCTGTACTTCGGGATGGCGCATCGGTCGCCGTCCTTTGATTCTCCCCTTGCCGACTCCTTCGCATCGGCCTATATGCAGCGCACTTCTTGACATGGTTAGCCAGTTGGGACGTCGAGGCCGCCGGGCCGCGGCGGTTTTTTCCGCATGGTTTTCCGGTCTTGTCATTGGGACATGGATTTGGTCGATTTCGACGCCCTCAACGCGATCATCGCGCCCGAAGCCGAGGCGATGGGCCTTGCGCTCGTGCGCGTCGCTTTCTTCGGCGGGGAGAGCGACCCGACGCTGCAAGTCATGGCCGAGCGGCCCGACACGCGCCAGCTGACCATCGACGATTGCGCCGAGCTGTCGCGCCGCATCTCCGACCGGCTCGACGCGCTGGAGGAAGCGGGGAAGGACCCGATCGACGGCGCCTATCGGCTGGAGGTTTCGTCGCCCGGTATCGACCGGCCGCTGACGCGCCGCGCCGACTTCGCCGACTGGGCGGGGCATGAGGCGAAGATCGCGCTCAAGGAAAAGCGCGATGGACGCCAGCGTTTCAACGGGGAATTGGTCGGCATCGACCCCAAGGGCGATGTCGTGATGATTACGGATAAAGAGGGTATTCAGCATCATCTGCCGTTCGACGCGATCGACACGGCGAAGCTGGTGCTGACCGACAGATTGATTGCCGCAACCGTCCCGCTTTCGGTCGAAGGCGCGGATGACATGGAAGAAGAAGGACAGGACTGATGGCCACTGCCATTTCCGCCAACAAGGCCGAACTGCTCGCAATCGCCAATTCGGTGGCCAGCGAGAAGATGATCGACAAGGCGATCGTCATCGAGGCGATCGAGGAAGCGATCCAGCGCGCGGCCCGCGCCCGCTATGGCGCCGAGAACGACATTCGCGCCAAGCTCGATCCGCAGACCGGCGACCTGCGCCTGTGGCGCGTCGTCGAAGTGGTCGAGGCCGTGGACGATTATTTCAAGCAGGTCGATCTGGCCGCCGGACAGAAGCTGCAAAAGGACGCGAAGATCGGCGACTTCATCGTCGATCCGCTGCCCGCCGTTGACCTTGGCCGCATCGACGCCCAGTCGGCGAAGCAGGTGATCTTCCAGAAAGTCCGCGAAGCCGACCGCGAACGTCAGTTCGAGGAATATAAGGACCGCGCGGGCGAGATCATCACCGGCGTCGTCAAGTCGGTCGAGTTCGGCCACATCGTCGTCAACCTGGGCCGCGCCGAGGGCGTGATCCGCCGCGACCAGCAGATTCCGCGCGAACTGATGCGCGTCGGCGACCGCGTTCGCGCCCTGATCCTGTCGGTGCGCCGCGAGAATCGCGGGCCGCAGATTTTCCTGTCGCGCGCGCATCCCGACTTCATGAAGAAGCTGTTCGCGCAGGAAGTGCCCGAAATCTATGACGGCATCATCGAGATCAAGGCGGCGGCGCGCGATCCGGGCAGCCGCGCGAAGATCGGCGTCATCAGCTATGACGGGTCGATCGACCCCGTCGGCGCCTGCGTCGGCATGAAGGGCAGCCGCGTGCAGGCCGTCGTGCAGGAAATGCAGGGCGAAAAGATCGACATCATCCCCTGGTCCGAGGACACGGCGACCTTCGTCGTCAACGCGCTTCAGCCCGCGACGGTGCAGCGCGTCGTCATCGACGAGGACGACAGCCGCATCGAAGTGGTGGTCCCCGACGACCAGCTTAGCCTCGCCATCGGACGGCGCGGCCAGAATGTCCGTCTCGCCAGCCAGCTGACGGGCCGCCAGATCGACATCATGACCGAGGCCGACGCGAGCGAGAAGCGCCAGCGCGAATTCGTCGAGCGTTCGACGATGTTCCAGGAGGAACTGGACGTGGACGAGACGCTGGCGCAGCTGCTGGTCGCCGAGGGCTTCGGCGAGCTGGAAGAAGTCGCCTATGTCCCGCTGGAGGAACTGGCGGGCATCGAAGGCTTCGACGAGGAACTGGCCGAGGAACTCCAGAGCCGCGCGGGCGAAGCGCTGGAGCGCCGCGAGGAAGCGGCGCGCGCCGAGCGCCGCGACCTGGGCGTCGAGGATGCTCTGGCCGAGATTCCGCATCTGACCGAGGCGATGCTCGTCGTGCTGGGCAAGGCGGGGATCAGGACGCTCGACGACCTTGCCGACCTCGCGACCGACGAACTGATCGCCAAGAAGCGGCAGGACAACCGCCGGGGTCCGGCGCGCGCCGAGCGCGCAGAGGATCGGGGCGGCGTCCTTGGCGAATATGGCCTGTCGGAAGAGCAGGGCAACGAGATCATCATGGCCGCGCGTGCGCACTGGTTCGAAGACGAACCGCAAGTCGGGGAGGCCGCCGATGCGGACCCCGCGCAATGATCGGATAGGCGAAACCGGCCGCGCGGGGAAGCGCGGGCAGCACGCGCCCGAGCGGCGCTGTGTGGTGACGGGCGAGGTCGCGCCCGCCGACCGGCTCGTGCGCCTGGCGCTCGGGCCGGACGGGATGATCGCGCCCGACGTGCTCGGCAAGGCGCCGGGGCGCGGGGCGTGGATCGGCGTCGATCGCGCCGCGCTGGAAGCCGCGCAGGCGAAGGGCAAGCTGAAAGGCGGGCTGGCGCGGGCGCTGCACGAGGGCGGCTTTGCGATTCCCGACGACCTCGGCGCGCGGATCGCGGCGCAGCTTCAGCGCGCGACGCTCGACCGGCTGGGACTCGAGTCGCGCTCGGGCACGCTGATCAGCGGCAACGAGAAGATCGAGCAGGCGGCGCGGCGCGGACAGGTGCGCCTGCTGCTGCACGCCGCCGACGCGGGCGCGGATGGGCGAGGGAAACTGGCGCAGGCATGGCGCGTGGGCGAGGACGACGAAGGCTCCGGCCGCGAAGGCTGGGTCTTGCCAGTGGACCGGCACGCCCTATCTATGGCATTAGGACGGGAGAATGCGGTGCATCTGGCGTTGATCGACGCCCGCGCCGCTGATCGGGTCATGACGCATCTCTCCCGCTGGCAGTTTTTCACTGGATGGAGTAGGGACGCGGCCAACCGCGTTTCGACGGACGACTCCCGCGCGGCGGGATATGGGGCGGAGCCTGACGGTTCCGTCGTTTCTGGGCCGATTTCGGGCGCGTATTGAAGGAATAAGACGTTTCGATGAGTGACGAACAGGACAAACCGACCCTTACCCGCAAGCCGCTGGGCCTGAAGCGGACGGTCGAGGCCGGGCAG
>PHEM01000209.1 GCA_002842935.1 Alphaproteobacteria bacterium HGW-Alphaproteobacteria-13
CCGCCCGCGCCGGAGGCCGCAGAGATCTACGCCGCGCCTGTGGCACTCATCGCGCCGCATGTCGACCTGTTGTTGTTCGAGACCATGTCCTCGGTCGATCAGGCGCGCGGCGCGCTTCTGGCAGCAGCCAACGCCCCCTGCCCGGTCTGGCTGGCCGTCCCCGTCATGGACGAAGACGGCACGCGCCTGCGCTCGGGCGAACCGGTCGGCGCGCTCGCGCCGCTTCTGGCCGAGATGCCGCCCGCCGCGCTGCTGACCGAGGAACGGGCCGCTCCCGCCGCCGACATCGGCGTCGACCAGCTCAACGCACCGATTCGCTAAAGCCTTCGGCGCGCCCCGTTCCATGCGCGTCGACGCCTTTGATTTCGATTTGCCGCCGGAGCGCATCGCCTTGCGCCCGGCGCGACCGCGCGACGCCGCGCGGATGCTCGTGGTCGAAGGCGGCGGCAAGAGGACCGACGCGGGCGTCGGCGACCTGCCGCGCTGGCTGCGCCCCGGCGATTGTCTGGTGTTCAACGACACGCGCGTGATTCCGGCGCAGTTGGAAGGCAAGCGCGGAGACGCTCGAATCGGCGCGACGCTGCACAAGCGCATCGACCTGCGCCGCTGGCAGGCCTTTGTCCGCAACGCGAAGCGGCTGCGCGTCGGCGAGAGTGTCGATTTCGGCGCGGGCGTCGCGGCGCTGGCCGAGGAGCGGCTGGCGGACGGCAGCTTCGTGTTGGCTTTCGCGGGCGACGAGCCGGTCGAGCTGTTGCTGGAACGCGCGGGCACCATGCCGCTGCCGCCCTATATCGCGGGCAAGCGCGGGGCCGACGACGCCGACCGCAGCGATTATCAGACGATGTTCGCGAGGCGGGACGGCGCCGTCGCCGCCCCGACGGCGGCGCTGCATTTCACGCCCACGCTGCTCGCGGCGCTGGCGGCGGCGGGGGTGGCGAGCGAGACGCTGACGCTGCATGTCGGCGCGGGCACCTTCCTGCCGGTGAAGGCACAGGATACCGCCGATCATGTCATGCACGCCGAATGGGGCCGCATCGACGCCGACACCGCCGCGCGGCTGAACGCCGTGCGCGCGGGCGGCGGGCGCATCATCGCCGTCGGCACGACCAGCCTGCGCCTCCTCGAAAGCGCGGCGGGCGCGGACGGCACCATCGCGCCGTTCGAAGGCGACACGGCGATCTTCATCACGCCCGGCTATCGCTTTCGCGCGATCGATGGACTGATGACCAATTTTCACTTGCCGCGCTCGACCCTGTTCATGCTGGTCAGCGCGCTGATGGGGCTGGACGCGATGCAGGCGGCCTATGCCCATGCGATCACGCGGGATTATCGCTTCTACAGCTATGGTGACGCCAGCCTGCTGCTTCCCTGACCGGCCGTCATTTACCCTATTGCAAGGCATTGCGGGCAATAGCGGTTGCACCAGCAGGGGACCGGCAACCGATGGATATGCCATCGCGAATCGATTTTGGTGAAGAGGGGACCGCCGCCAGTGACGGGCAGCGCGGTTTTCTGGGCAAGCTCGGGTCGCGGATCGGCCGTTCGCGCGGCGACGTCGCGGCGCCGGGCCTGCACACGCGCGAGGCGCTGCTGCTGCTTCAGAATTACGAGGAAAGCGGCCGGGGCTGGTTCTGGTCCACCGACGCGGACGGGCGGCTGACCTATATCACCGACGCCGTCGCCGGGCTGATGGGAAAGACGGGCGGCGACTTGCTGGGCACGCCCTTCGTCGACCTGTTCACGCCCGCCGACAGCCAGGGCGAGCGGCAGCGGACGCTGCCCTTCCTGCTGACGCGCCAGTCGAAATTCGACGAACTGCCGCTGAGCACGGTGGATGCGGAGGGCGAGCGCTGGTGGGCCGTGTCCGGGCGTCCCTATTTCGAAGGCGACAGGTTCGCGGGCTATCGCGGCAGCGGCACCGACATCACCGAACAGCGCCGCTCCGCCGAGGACGCCTCGCGGCTGGCGCTCTATGATTCGCTGACGGGTCTCGCCAACCGCTTTCACATCTCCAGGCGGCTCGATTCGACGCTGGCCGCCTTTGCGCAGCAGCAGCGGTCGTGCGCGATCATGCTGCTCGACCTCGACCGCTTCAAGCAGGTCAACGACACGCTGGGCCATCCGGCGGGCGACGCCCTGTTGCGGCAGGTCGCGGAACGGCTGCTCAAGATCGTCGGCGACAAGGAGATGGTCAGCCGTCTGGGCGGCGACGAATTCCAGATCATCCTTCCCGATGTCGAGGATCGCGGCAAGCTGGGCGACATGGCCGCCGACATCATCGCCAGCCTGTCGCAACCCTATTCGGTCGAAGGCAGCCGCTGCATCATCGGCGCATCGGTCGGCGTCGCGATCGCGCCCTATGACGGGCTGACGAGCGAGGATCTGGTCCGCAACGCCGACCTGGCGCTTTATGCCGCGAAGGGGGGCGGCCGGGGACGGTTCCGCTTTTATTCCAGCGACCTGCATCAGGCCGCGGAGGATCGCCGCGCGCTGGAGGAGGATCTGCGCGACGCGCTCACGCGCGGCCAGATGCAGCTCAGCTATCAGCCGGTCGTCGAGGCCCGCACCAACATGGTGACGGGTGTCGAGGCGCTGATCCGCTGGAACCACCCCGAACGCGGCGCCATCTCGCCCGCGCTGTTCATTCCGATCGCGGAGGAAGCGAACCTGATCTGGACGCTCGGCGAATGGGTGCTGCGCAAGGCGTGCGAGGACGCCGTGCGCTGGCCGGGCGAGCTGCGCGTCGCGGTCAATGTCTCGCCGATCCAGTTCGCCAATCCGGACTTGCCGAAGATCATCGCCAACACGCTGGCGTCGACGGGGCTGCGGCCCGGCCGGCTGGAACTGGAAATCACCGAAGGCGTGTTCCTGGCCGATTCCGCCGAGACCGAACGCATGTTCAAGGCGCTGAAGGGCCTGGGCGTGCGGCTGGCGCTCGACGATTTCGGCACGGGCTATTCCTCGCTCGGCTATTTGCAGACCGCGCCGTTCGACAAGATCAAGATCGACCAGAGCTTCGTGCACGGCGCGACCGTGGACGGGTCGCGCAACGGCGCGATCATCGCCGCGATCGTCGCGCTGGCCGAAGCGCTGGAGATGGAGACGACCGCCGAGGGGATCGAATCGCTCGACCAGCTGGAACTCATCAGCAAGCTGAACGTCAGCCATGTGCAGGGCTATGTCTATAGCGCGCCCGTCACGAGCGACGAGCTTGTCGAGCATGGCGAGGCCGGATCGTGGATCATCAAGCCGTCCGGTCCCGCGCGCCAGCGCAACGACCGTTTCCAGATGTTCCGCAGGGTCGGCGCGATCCACGGCAATCACCGCTATCATGTCGTGATCCGCAACCTGTCGGCGACGGGGGCCTTCATCGAAGGAATCCTGGACGTTCCGGTCGGGACGCAGTTCGTGATCGACTTCGGCGAGGGGCAACTCGTCACGGCGACGGTGCGCCGCTCGACGCGCCACCAGCAAGGTGTCCAGTTCGAACAGTCGCTGGTCAGCGACGGCAATGGCGGGCTGTGCACGCGCCACCGCGTCTCTCCCTATCTGATCGCCGCCGCGACGCAGGCGCCGCGCGATCTGGCCGTGCCCGCCTTCAACACGACGAGCGACTGGGAAGCGGTCTGACGCCCTCGACATCGGTGCGCCCTGACCCTAGGCCCGCGCCATGACTGACACCAGATTCGCCTTTTCCATCGCCGCGACCGACGGCGCGGCGCGCACGGGCGCAATCCATATGCAGCGCGGGACGATCCGCACGCCCGCCTTCATGCCCGTCGGCACGGCGGCGACCGTGAAGGCGATGCGCCCGGCGGAGGTCCGCGCGAGCGGCGCCGACATCATTCTCGGCAACACCTATCATCTGATGCTGCGTCCCGGCGCGGAGCGCATGGCGCGGTTGGGGGGCTTGCACGATTTCATGGGCTGGGACCGGCCGATCTTGACCGACAGCGGCGGATACCAGGTGATGAGCCTGTCGGCGCTGACGAAACAGAGCGAGGAAGGCGTCGCCTTCAAGAGCCATCTCGACGGATCGCGCCACATGCTGACGCCCGAACGCTCGATGGAGATCCAGCGCCTGCTGGGCAGCGACATCGTCATGGCGTTCGACGAATGCCCGCCCGCCGGGGTCGATGCGAAGCGCGCGGAGGCCAGCATGGAACGGTCGATGCGCTGGGCGGCGCGCAGCCGCGCGGGTTTCGACGCGGGCGAGAGCCATGCGGCGGGTGCGGCGCTGTTCGGCATCCAGCAGGGATCGCTCGACGAACGGCTGCGCGCGCGTTCGGCGGCGGCGCTGACGGACATCGGCTTCGATGGCTATGCGATCGGCGGACTCGCGGTGGGGGAAGGGCAGGAGGCGATGTTCGGCGTGCTCGACTTCGCGCCCGCGCAGCTTCCCGCCGACCGGCCGCGCTATCTGATGGGCGTCGGCAAGCCCGACGATCTGGTCGGCGCGGTCGCGCGCGGCGTCGATATGTTCGATTGCGTGCTGCCGACGCGCTCGGGCCGCAACGGGCAGGCCTTTACCTGGGACGGCCCGATCAACATCCGCAACGCGAAGTTCGCGGAGGACCAGCAGCCGCTCGACGCGTCCTGCGGCTGCCCGGTCTGCACGACCTGGTCGCGCGCCTATCTCCACCACCTCGTCCGCGCGGGCGAGATGCTGGGCGCGATGCTGATGACGCAGCACAATCTGCATTTCTATCAGGCGCTGATGCAGGCGATGCGCGATGCGATCCTGGAAACACGGTTCGCGGCGTTCCAGAGCGATTTCGCGGCGCGTTACGGGAAATAGGATCAGCGCCTGCGCTTTTCGCGGGCGCAGCGTTTCATGATTTCACGCGAAGACGCGAAGGCGTGAAGAGGTCGCATTTGCCGCAAAGCGGCTTTCTCCTTCGACCGCACGGCCAGCCGCGTCGTCGGAAGGGCAAGGGGCCTGTCGGCCCAGAGCATCTTCTTCGCGCCTTCGCGTCTTCGCGTGAAATAAAAGCTTGCACGATCTGGGCAGGAAAGCGCCGTCAGTTAAGTTTGTTTAGCAAATCCAGCATCGATTGCGGGATGCTTTCGTCGACGGCGGATTCATAAGCGCGGCGCAAGGCGACGTTGACGTCGCGCGCCTTATGGGGGATTTTCTTTTCATCGTCCTTGCCGGCTCGCTTTTCCGGAAGCGAACCGGGATCAGACGACATGATCGGAATATCCGCTGGTCATGAACCTCGTGCTAACCGCGCCTAAACCAAACTGCAATGGTGCGTTTGTTTCTTCCCTGCGAAACCAATTTACGGCTAAATCGTTCCCGACAGGTGAAATTATGAATTTCAAAGGTCGCTGAGGGCCTGATCAGGAGGTTTCTATGTCATTGGGTCAGGCGATTGCGCCGCATCTTCCCTATCTGCGGCGCTATGGCCGGGCGATTTCGGGAAGCCAGCAGGCCGGGGACGCGCTCGTCGCGCGCCTGCTCGAAACGCTGGTCGAGCGGCCGGACGCCGTGGATGCGGAGCAGGACCTGCGCATCCAGCTTTACCGCATGGTCCACGACAATTTCAGCCTGATGGTCGAACAGGCGGCCGCGGACGGCGACGGGGAGCCGGTTCCAGCGGAAACCGCGATCGCCGATGCCCGGCTGCGCCGCATCCCCTCGCTCGCGCGGCAGGCGCTGCTGCTGACGGCGGTCGAGGGGTTCGACGAGGCGGACACGGGGCGCATCATCGGCCGTGACACCGACGCGGTGCGGGCGCTGATCGCCGAGGCGATGGACGAGATCGACCGCCAGACGCGCGCGCGCATCCTGATCATAGAGGATGAGCCGATCATCGCGATGGACATCGAGATGATCGTCAGCGACCTGGG
>PHEM01000210.1 GCA_002842935.1 Alphaproteobacteria bacterium HGW-Alphaproteobacteria-13
GGACCGCGCTGGCGGCAAAGGGCGAGCGGGGCAGGGCAAAGCCGCCGGCGACGCCCTGCGCCAGCCTGCGGGCGCTGTCGGCGGGCAGGCGGCGGCCGCGATCGATGCCGACCGCCAGCCCTTCGCTGACGAAGCCGCCCATCTGCATGAACAGCCGCGACGGCGAATTGATGCCGAGGAAGGATTTGGCGTTGCTCCACGCGCCGCCGATGATCGATTTCAGCGCCGCCCATATCTTGCCCGGTGCCGCCTTTATGCCAGTGACCAGCCCGTCGATGATCGCGCGGCCGATGCTGATGAAATTGCCGACGAAACCGCGCAGGAAGGCCAGGCCGCCTTTGACGGCGGTCCCGACCGCGCGGATGCCGTTGCCGAAGGCGGTGCGGATCGTCGACCAATGCCGGATGACCAGCCCGGCGACGACGCCGAGCGGACCCAGCCCGGACAGGAACGCCAGTGCATGGCGCTTCACGAATCCGACCGCGCGGCCGACGATGGCGGAGCCGGTATTGAAGGCGCCCTTGATCTTGTCCCAATGCTTCCAGACCAGATAGGCGGCGCCCGCGAGAACCGCGACGATCGCGGTGATGACCAGTACCACGGGATTGGCGAGCATCATCATGCCCGCGCGCGCCACGCCGCGCGCGAGGAAAAGGGCGGCCGTGCGGACCAGGCCAAAGCCGCGCGCCACCATCGGCCCGGCGCGCGCTGCGGTGCGGCCGAGGAACGTGATGCGCTGGCCCATCGCGTCGACGGCGCGGAACTGCATGAACAGGCGATAGGCAGTCGACAGCGGACCCAGCATGCCGCCGACCGCGAACTGCACCGCGCCAAAGCCGATCTTCGCGGCGATCAGCCCGCCCGCCAGCTTGACGATCCCGGCGGTCAATGCTGGGTTCGCCTCTGTCCAGGCGAGGACATGGCGCATCGTGCCCTGCACGGATTTCGCGGCTTCGCCCAGCGCAGGCAACAGCGCGTTACCCGTGACGATGGCGATATTTGACACGGTAGCCATGAAGGACCGCCATTGCACCGTCGCGTCCTTCGCGACGCGCTGATCGAAGGCGCGGCCGACCGTGCCTTCGGATTGCGCCACCTCATCGCGAATCTTGCGATAATCGTCCAGATTCTGGACCAGCGCGCGAACGGCTCCCTGCGTCTCGGCATTCTCGAACAGGAAGCCGATCCGGGACAGGTCGCCGCCCGTCGCCTGTTTCGTGATCATCGCGATGGCCTCGAACGTGTCATAGCCCTGATCGCGAAGCTTTTTCATCGCGGCGGGCAGGTCGACGCCGAAATTCTTCTTGAAGGCCCGGATCGTCACTGGCGCATTGATCTTGCGCAGCAGGCTGTTGACGTTCGTCGCCGCCTCGTCCGACGTGCCCGTGGTTCGACGGGCGATCTGCAAGGCGGCCGACAGGTTGCCCACGGCCGACAGTCCCTCTTCCCCCAGCGCGTTGAGCTGGGCCGTCAGGCTGGGGAAATGGCGCGCCATGTCGCGCACTTCGAAGGCCCCGGCATTGCCGGCAGCCGCCATGATGTCGAGCGCGCGGCTCGTGTCGGAAACGGCGACTTTCAGATTCTGATAATTGGCGAAGGCGGCGGCCGCGCCGTCCGCCATCTCGACCTTCATCGCCGTGCCGAGCCGCCCGATCGGCGCGATCATCAGCGCGGCGCGGCGCGGATCGAGACCGAAGCCCGCGAGGATGTCCACGCCCTCGCGCGTCGCTTCGGGAAGCTGATGCGCGGCGGCGGCGGCGCGCAGGATGGTTCGTTCGAGCTGGGCCGTCTGCTTGTCCGTCAGCTCGGCCTTTTGCTGAAGGTCGACCATGCCGGACGAAAAATTGCCCGCCTCGCGTGCGGCGAGGATGAACGGGGCGGCCATCGCCGCGCCCTCGATCATATTGTCGCGCCCTCGTCCGCGCAGCTCGCGGCCGCGCTCGGCGATGCGGTCGGCGTCGGCGGCGATGGCCAGCAGGCGCTTCTGCCGGTCGATCTTGCGATTGGTCTCGTCGAGCTGCGCGGCGAGCGCGCGCTCGCGGTCGATCAACTCCGTGACATTGCCGGACGCGCCGCGCAGCTCTTTCCCCGTCGCGGCGATCTCACGCTTCAGGCGTGCGCTGTCCTGCTGAAAGGAGCGGAGAGCAGTGGCCCCCCGCTTGCTCAATCCGACGATGTTGCGCAGGCCCCCGTTCAGCTTGTCGAGACCCGCCGAATTGAACTGGACGATCAGGGAAAGCCTGTTGCCGCTCATGATGTCCTCATCTTGATCAGGAACTCAATCCGGGGCCTTGCCTGGTCGTGCCACGCGATCAGATCTTCCAGATCGAGGGCCAGCAGTTCCGACAACGGCCAGTGGAAGGCGAACGCGACATCGGCGATCAGCTCATCGACTGTAGATCCGCGACCATCTTTTTCTGCGCCGAGGTCAGAAAAAAACCCGTGATGACGTCTCCCGCCTCGGCCAGATCGTCCGCTTCGAGGCTTTCGGCGTCGGCGACGGTCATGATCGGATCGGAAATGCGGGGCAGGACGGTGAGGATCGCGCCGACATCGGCGCGCAGAAGGTCCTGCAAGGTCAGGCCCCGCAACTCGCCGCCCCTGGGCTTGCGGAGCATGACTTTCCTGATCTGCTCTTCGCCGCGCGTGAAGCCGGTCTCGAAATGGCAAGGCACCCATAGCGGGCCATTGTTCTTTTCGGGGGCAGGGGAATCGGACATGCGGTTTTCCTTGTCTGTCATGCGGGAAGGGGTTCTCCGGCCCGGCGCCCCCGCATGCAGGCGCCGGGCCGAAGCCAGTGGAGCCTACAGGCCGATGGCGACGCGCTGGGCGGTAAGGCGGTCGATGCCGTTTACCTTGCAGACCATGTTGGCGAGGTCGATCTCGACGGTTTCGCGCCCGTTCACGATCAGCTTGTAATAGCTGCAACTCGCCTTGTACTTGTGCTCGGTATCGGCGCCGGGCTTGGCATTGCCCATGTCGATTTCCTGATAGCGCCCGCGCATCACCGCCTCGACCGGCGTGACAAGGCCGGTGTCGTCGGCCTGATAGGCCCCGGCGAAGCGCAGCAGCCTGCCGTCATGCATGGCAATCGCAAAGCCGCCGATCGCGGCGGCGACGATGCCGCCCAGCGTGAATTCCAGTTCCAGCTTTTCCTGCCCCATGTCGATGTCGATTTCGCCATCCATCCCGGCGGCGCGAAATCCCTCGAACTTGCGCGCCAGCTTGGGCAGCGTGACTTCGGTCGCGATCCCCAGATAGGACGCGCCGTCGTCGAACATATTCATATTCTTGAGCTTGGAGCCGAGGCCCATGGCGATATCCTTTCAGGTCAGGCGGCGAGCGACAGCTCGGCGTAGTAACGATCGGTGATGCGCTGGTTCAGCGTCAGGCTTTCCGCCGGGGCGCAGGGCGTATAGTCGTAATCGACTGCCAGTTTCCCGGCGGCGAGCGCCGATGGCGGATTGACGTCTTCGGACAGGTCGATCCACGCGCGGCCGCCGATCAGGCGACCCTGGGCGATCAATTGGCGCAGCCGCGCATTGATCGTTTCCTCGATATCGCGGATCAGCGCGCGCGTGATCGGCTTGTCGATCGCCCACATCAGCCCGGCGGCGATTTCGTCCTGAAGCGCCTGCGCGGTGCGCACCGTGCTTTCGAACGCGAACAACGGCTCGTCGGAACAGGTGCGGTTGCCCCAGAAACGAAAGCCATTGCTGCGGATCAGCGTCGTCGTATCGGCGGCGTTCAACAGCCCGGCGTCGGTATCGGCGCTGTGCAGGTCGAAAAAGACATCGTGCGACAGGCCGGTGACGCCGTCCATGGCGACGTTGGACAGCGTCTTGTGCCACCCGACCTCGTTATCGATGCGCGCGCGCAGCCCCATGGCGCGCGCGATCGCATCACCCGCGAAAGCGGCGGAGGTGTTCGGCCAGATCAGCATCTGTTCGCGCGCGTGGAAATTCGCGCGATACAGCACCGCCTCGGCGACATTGTCGCCGATCGAGCGCGTATAGGCAAAGCCGCGCAGCTTGCGCGCGATCCCGGCCAGCCCGGCCGCGACCGGCTGCGTATCGAGACCGGGCGCGCCCAGGATGCGCGGGCGGACGCCCAGCTGCGTTTCCGCCCCCAGCATCAGCTCCAGCCCCTCGATCGCGGCGTCGTCGATCGTCGGCGCCTCGGGGTCCTCGGACGGGGCGGGCGCCTCGACGCGGACCACCACGGCCAGCGGGTTGGTCTGGTCGGCGATCGCCGCCAGCGCGGGACCCAGCGTGCCGCCGGTCCCGGCTTTGGCGATCGCCGCGCGCGCGTCGGTGACGAGGACGCGCTCCCCGACCGGAAAGGCGTCGTTCAGCGCCTCGGCCGCTTCGCCCGCCTCGGCCGTCGCGGTCGCGATCAGGCCAAGGATGGCAAGGCTCGATTCGACGATCGGCCGCGTGCCGGTAAGGGGTTCGTTGACCTTGATTCCGTGCATGGCAATGTTCCTGAAGAGCTAGGTGGCGGAAAGCGGGGAAAGCGGGATGGAAAGCCGCGTTGCGCTGTTCGCGGCGGTGGGGCGGTCCGTGCGATACCCCTCGATATCCAGCGCGACGCCGCCATCGGCGCCCGTGGTGGAAAAGGCGACGCGCGTCAGGCGCAGGCGCGGTTCCCAGCGGGCGATGGCGTCGCCCGTCGCGGCGAGGAACAGCAGGCGCGTGGCGGCATTGATCGGGCGGTCGATCAGCTCGAGCAGCATCGATCCATAGTCGCGCAGCATGACGCGCGAGCCGACGGGCGTGGTCAAGATATCGCCGATCGACTGGGCGAGATGCGCGTCGCCGTCGAGCGGGGCGCCAGTGGTGCGGTCCATGCCGAGCATGGCGGCGACACTGGCGCGCGCCGCCCGCGCGATGCCAGCGCCCGCTCCTGTATGGCGCGCCTATACAGGATTGGGCGCTGGATTTCGACGGCTAGACCGGCGCGCCCGACTGGCCGCTGCCGGGCTGGACGGCGCTGTGCTTGTGGGTCTTCAGCGACTTGCCGCCGCCGATGACGTCGTCGTCGGCCGTCACAGTCCCCGTCACGCTGACGCTGCCGTCGATCGCGACATCGCCCGCGATGTTGACCGTGTCGGCCGTGACGTCGATCGTCGACCCGCCGGGCAAGTGGGCCGTCAGCCGGTGCGCCTCGGGATCATAGGCGATGCGCGCGCCATCGGGGAACAGGATCGCTTCCTCTATGCTGTCGCCGATGGGCAGGAATGCGTCGCTGGGGATGCCGCGCAGGATGACGCCGCTCGCCAGCTCGCCGTCCATGCACAGCAGCAGCACCTGTTCGCCTTCGCTGGGCGGCGACCAGCTGCGCGTTAGACCCATGCGGCTTTCGATCCAGCGCAGCGGCGGCGATTCGATGCCGCCGACCGCGACGGTGCAGCGCGCCGCCGACAGGTCGACCGCCTGCACCACGCCGATCTGGATCAGTTCCGCCGGATCGAAATCGCCTTCGTCGGTCCGCGTGCGGATCACCACGGGACATCCGCGTCGTCGTCGGAATCGGCGGGCGGGTTGGTGATGACGCCCGCCGCGATCTTGGCGGCGACGCCGCGCGCGACCTCCTCGACGCGCGCGGCCGTCGCCTTGCGGTCATATTTGCCCGCCGCCGTCAGCACCGCGTTGACGCGGCGGCTGTGCGTCACGTCGCCCGCCGGGCCTTCGCCGACGAAAGTGACGGGGACGCTGCGCGAGGCGGGATCATATTTTCCGATCGTTATCTGCATGGCGGTTTCCTTTAGTCGGTGGGGGGTGTCGGCCATCGGGCCGCGTGCGGATCGGCGACCGAGGCGGGCAGGTCGC
>PHEM01000211.1 GCA_002842935.1 Alphaproteobacteria bacterium HGW-Alphaproteobacteria-13
GAACGAAATCCTGCGCCCCTCCCGCGAGCTCCGCAAGACGCTCGACGCGCTCGGGCATCCCGGGACGCTCGCACCCTATCTCAGCATCACCACCGCCGCGCTGCGCTCGCTGCGCAACGACGCCGCGCATCAACCCGCCCTTCCCGCTCCGCAGCGCCCCGCACACCGCCTGGACGAGGAGGATGACGCATGATCGATGCCCCCGCCCTCGACATTCTCCTCCACGGCACGCGGATCGGCACGATCGCGCGGCTCGACGGAGACCGGAGCATCTTCTCGTTCGACGCGGCCTATGCCGCCGATCCAGCGCGCGCGACGCTCTCGCTCGCCTACCATGACACCCATGGCGCGCTCATCGACCAGCCACGCGCCTATCAGACGCGGATCGAACCCTTCTTCTCGAACCTGCTGCCCGAAGGAACGCTCCGCGACTATCTCGCGCGACGCTCCGGCGTCAAAAGCTTGCGCGAATATCTGCTGCTCGCCCAGCTGGGCGCCGATCTTCCCGGCGCGGTGACGGCGGTCCCGGTCGAAGGGTGGGATGCCCCGGGCGAGGCCGACGAGGAGGGTATCGCGGCTCAGGCGAAACATGCGCTGCGCTTCTCGCTCGCAGGCGTGCAGCTCAAATTCTCGGCAGTGAAGAACCAGGGACGCGGCGGCGGACTCACCATTCCGGTGACCGGCACCGGCGGCGACTGGATCGTCAAGCTGCCTTCGGCGCGATTTCCGGACGTGCCGGAGAATGAATATGCCGCGATGCTGCTCGCCCGCCGTCTCGGCATCGATGTTCCAGACGTCGACCTCGTCCCGATCGACAGCATCGTGGGTCTGCCCGAGGGCATCCACCGTTACGGCGCCACGGCTTTTGCTATCCGGCGTTTCGACCGCAGCCCCGACGGCCCGGTTCATATCGAGGATTTCGCGCAGGTCTTCGGCGTCTACGCCGACGATAAATATGAGAATGCAAGCTATCGTAGCATCCTATCGGTACTCGCGATCGAGAGCGACGAGGAAAGCGCCGTCCAGTTCATTCGCCGCCTCACCTATTCGGTGCTGATCGGCAATGGCGACATGCATCTCAAGAATTGGTCGCTGATCTATCCCGACCGGCGGCGGCCGATCCTTGCGCCCGCCTACGACCAGCTCTCGACGCTGCCCTATACCGCCGACGAGGAGGCTGCGCTCAAATTCCATCGTTCGCGCGCCTGGGACAGCTTCACCTTCGGCGAGATCGAGGCGATCGCCAGCAAGGCGCGGCTTCCCGCGGCGCTCATCGTCCGGACCGCGAAGGAGACAGCCGAGCATTTCGATGCGGTGTGGCACGAGGAGAAGGACCAGCTGCTCTTCACGCCCGACGTCGTCGAAGCGATCGAGCGTCACCGCGGGCGCCTTGCAATCTGACGATCGGGCTTGCGGGCGCGCAGGACATAGCCCGGGCGCCGAAGACCGCCCGCCGACTTTCGGGCGCCCGCCAAAGCTCTCCGCGCCCGGACGGGCCGGGGACGATCATCGATAGCCTTGGCGCCAACGGCGGGGCGCGGTCCGCGAGCGGCTCCAGTATCGCGAGATCCTCACGATCCTCGACGAACAAGGCACGACCAACGACAAGCTCCTCTATCGCTGGCTGATCCATGTGGGCCTGGCCGTCCCCGCGCGACAACTCGAGACGATGTTCGATCGCCTCGACAATGAGGGGCTGACCCGCTCGCAGCGGATCGAGACGACAAGAGTGATCGAGATGACGCGGGAGGGCAAGGAAGTGGCCAGCGGCA
The DNA here is from genome assembly GCA_002842935.1 of Alphaproteobacteria bacterium HGW-Alphaproteobacteria-13. Classification (GTDB taxonomy): domain Bacteria; phylum Pseudomonadota; class Alphaproteobacteria; order Sphingomonadales; family Sphingomonadaceae; genus Sphingopyxis. Next base: position 1,773 of record PHEM01000211.1, read on the forward strand.
TCACGAGGCTCGACTGGGTCGAGCCGCCCGAGCCGCCGGCCCTCTAGAAGTCGCGGCCCGACAAGCCTTTTGCCTCGGCCTCGTCGAGATAATCGGCCCACCATTGCAGCATCGGGCGGCGATGCTTGAGATAGGTCGCCGAATTATAGACGCCGCGCACGCCCTGCGGCTGGTGCGCGAGCTGCATCTCGACCCAGTCGGGATGAAAATCCCCTGTCTCATTTAGGACCGTGCTCGCGAGCGAGCGGAACCCGTGCACCGTCGCTTTTCCCCGGAACCCCATCCGGTACATGATGTCGAGCATGCGGTTCTCGCTGATCACGAGCGACTTCGCGATCGGGACCGGGAAGAGGAAACGGCCGAGCCGCATGTTGCCCGCGGCGCGGTAGACGTTGAGCTCGCGGATCTCCTGGTAGAGTTCGACCGCCTGGCGCGGGAGCGGAACCAGATGTTCATTCCGCATCTTCATCCGTTCGGGCGAGATGCGCCACATGGGCTCATCGCCTTCCATCGCCTCGAACTCCTCGAAATCGGCGAAGCGTGTCTCCTGCGTGCGTACCATCGTCATGATCGTCCAGCGGAGCGCGAGATGGCTCAAGCGCTCGCCAGTATCGGCGTTGAACTTCACGTAAAAGTCGGGGAGGCCCTTGGCCGTAATTTTCGCCCGGTGCCGCACGGGCTTCTTCTTGGCGAGCGCCGGGGTGAGGTCGCGGCACGGATCGCTGTCGCAGCGCCCATCGGGGATCGCGTAGCGGAACACCTCGCTGCAATAGTTCTTGATCCGGTGGGCCATTTCGAGCGAGCCGCGCGCCTGGATCGCCCGGAAGATGTCGAGCATGTCGCGCGGGGTGATTTCGCGGATGTCCTTGTCGCCGACGACCGGGAACACATCGCCCTCGAGACGGCGGATGATATGCGCGGCATATTTGGGGACCCAGGCTAGTTGGCGGGCGACAAGCCATTCACGCGCGATTTCCTCAAAGCTGTTGCCTTCGGCCGCCGGCGCGTCAGCGGCTTCCTTAAGCCGCTCCTCGGACGGGTCGAGACCGAGCGCAAGCTGGTGTTTCATCGTCTCGCGCCACGCGCGCGCCTCTCCGAGCGAGGTCTGCGGGAAGCGTCCGCCCGACAGCAGCTTCTGCTTCCCGTGATAGCGATAGGCAAAGCGCCAGAGCTTCGAACCATTGGCTTCGACGAGAATGAACAGACCGCCGCCGTCCGATTTCTTGTAGGGCTTCGCCTCCGCCTTCATGGCCTTGAGAGCGATGTTGGTGAGCATGATTTTGCCTTCCGCGCGCACCGGGATTCGAACCGGGATCGGTGCGCGAAACTGTTGGTAGGACCCGATTTCCTACCAACAAAATGACAAAAACAGGTCTGGGCTGCAAGGGGGGCGGATGGGACGCGCTGGGACGGCCTCAGGCTGTAACCCGCTGATTTCCTTGATTTCCGTGGGACGTCTTGGGCGTCGCTGGGACGCCTTGGGAGACCGGCCTGGCAGGGGCAGCAGGATTCGAACCCGCGACCCTCGGTTTTGGAGACCGATGCTCTACCAGCTGAGCTATACCCCTAGGCCGGAGTGCGCCCTTAGCCGCAACCGGGGGCGGCGCGCAAGGGGAATGCGCGCCGCCGCCAAGTTCGCGGGACACATAGCTTGCAAAGCATAGGCAGGCTGATATGCGCTCTGCCCGATGACGGCCGCCCCTTCCCCCGACGCTCCGCAGCATTATCTGGGCGGGATCGCGCTGCGCCTGCTCGCGATGATCAGCCTGTCGCTGATGTTCGTGGTCGTGAAGCTGGTCGCGGAAGCAGGCATCCACCTCGTCGAAAGCCTGTTCTGGCGGCAGGCGCTGGTGCTGCCTTTCGTCATTGCCTGGGCGGCGACGCACGGCGGCATCGCGACGCTGAAGACGCGGCGGATCGGCGCCCATGCGCGGCGCGCGATGATGGGGCTTGTCGGCATGGCGTGCAATTTCGGCGGCATGATCCTGCTGCCGATGGCGGAGGCAACGACGATCAACCTGTCGGTGCCGATCTTCGCCGTGATCTTCGCCGCGCTGCTGCTCGGCGAGCGGACGGGGTGGCAGCGGTGGAGCGCCGTGATCGTCGGCTTCGTCGGCGTGCTGGTCGTGCTCGATCCTGTCAGCGGCTTTGCGGGCGGTTTCGGCGGCGACCATGGGCTTGGCACGCTGATCGCGATGGCGGGCGCGGTCATGACCGCGCTGATCACCATCGCCGTCCGCGACCTCGGCCGCACCGAAAGCGCCGGGACGACCGTCTTCTGGTTCAGCCTGGTCTCGATGATCCCGCTGGGGATCGCCCTGCCCTTCGTCTATGTGCCGCACGGCCTGTATGAATGGCTGTTGCTGTTCGCGCTCGGCTTTCTGGGCGCGGTGGTGCAATTGTCGCTGACGGGCGCGCTGCGCCTCGCGCCGGTCTCGGTCGTGATTCCGATGGACTATTCGGCGCTGCTGTGGTCGATAGCCTGCGGCTGGTGGTTCTTCGGCACGCTGCCTGCCGAGACGACGTGGATCGGCGCGCCGCTGATCGTCGCGAGCGGCCTGTTCATCGCCTGGCGCGAGCATCGCCGCCATATCGAGCGCCCGAAGGAAGTGGCCGCATGAGCAAGCCCATCCTCTATCATTGCCCCGACGCGCGGTCGTTGCGCTGCCTGTGGGCGGTGGAGGAGGCGGGAATGGATGTCGACCTGCGGCTGCTCAAATTCCCGCCGCGCGCTTTCGAACCGGACTATCGCGCCGTGAACCCGCTGATGACGGTGCCGGGCTGGGTCGAGGACGGACGGGTGATGACCGAATCGGCCGCGATCTGCGAGCGCATCGCCGAAGGCACGGCGCTGGAGGTGCGCCGCGACGAGCCGGATTATTGGGATGCGCGCAACTGGCTGCACCGCAGCGACGCGACGCTGACCTTCCCGCTCGCGATCATGATCCGCTACACGCGCGTCGAACCCGAGGAACGCCGCCTTGCGCAGGCGGTCGCGGATTACAAAGCCTTCTTCGGCGGCCGCGCGCGGAGCATCGAGGCGGCGCTGGCGGACGGACGCGACTGGCTGGTCGCGGGACGCTTCACCGTCGCCGACATCGTCATCGGCTATGCCGCCTTCCTCGCGACGACGCTGCGCGCGGACGATGTGCTGGGCGAGGCGACGCAGGCATGGCTGGCGCGTTGCACGGCGCGCGACGGCTTCCGCCGGGCGCGGGAGCGGCAGAGGGGATAGAGCGCCGTGCGTTAAATCTGCACCACCCTTTGTTCCGTTCGTGCTGACCCCGGATCAAGTCCGGGGGAAGCACCGTCCTTCTTCTTACGGCGCTGAAAGAAAGAACGGCCCTTCGACAAGCTCAGGGCGAACGGAGTTAGCGTGATTCCGATTTACGGCACGCCGCTCTGGGCGGCGTCCGCCCTTCCCCTCAATTCACCATCCGCTCATACCCCTCCCAATAGGGCGCGCGCAGGTCCTTGCGCAAAATCTTGCCGCTGGCGTTGCGCGGCAGCGCCGGGATCACGTCGACGCTGCGCGGGGCCTTGAAGGCCGCGATGCGCCCCCGCGCCCAGGCGATGATGTCGTCGGGATCGATCTCCATGCCGGGCCTGGGCACCACCACGGCCTTCACCGTCTCCCCCCATGTGGCGTCGGGAATGCCGATCACGGCGACTTCCTGCACGGCGGGGTGGCCGAAGATCGCGCTTTCGACTTCGGCCGGATAGACATTCTCGCCGCCGGTGATGATCATGTCCTTCATGCGGTCGTGGATGAACAGATAGCCGTCGGCGTCCAGATAGCCCGCGTCGCCGGTATGGATCCAGCCATCGTCCGTCATCGTCGTCGCCGTCGCGTCGGGCAGGTTCCAATAACCGATCATGTTGTTCGAAGAGCGCGTGACGACTTCGCCGACTTCGCCCACCGGCACCTCCCGCCCGTCCGGACCGAGAATGCGGATTTCGACGCCGGGCAGCGGCCTGCCCGCCGATCGCATCCGCGCATTGCCTTCGGGATCATGGTCCTCGGGCGGCAGCAGGCAGATGGTCCCGGTCGTCTCCGTCATCCCATAGGCCTGGATGAACTGCGCCCCGAACATCCGGATGCACTGGCGCAGTAACTCGAGCGGGATCGGCGCCGCGCCGTAAAGGATATATTTGAGCCGGCCGAAATCGACGCTGGCACAGCGCGGGTGCATCAGCAGCATCTGGAGCGCGGCGGGGACGATGAAGAAGCGCGTGACGCCATGTTTTTCCACCGCGTCGAACACGCCGTCGGGGTTGAACTCCGCCAGGATCACGCCGGGCAGCCCCGCCGCCAGCGCCATGACGCCCAGCCCCGTCCCACCGATATGCGCGCAGGGCATGGCGACCAGCACGGCCTCGTCATCCTCCCATTGCGTATAGGCCATCTCGACATCGGTCGAATGCGTGCGCAGCGCGAACAGGTTGCGGTTCGACAGCACCGCGCCCTTGGGATGCCCGGTCGTGCCGGACGTATAGAGTTGCAGCACCGCCTCTTCGGCCCGCGCGGGGTCGAAGGGGGCGCGCTCGGCCGCGCGGATCATCGCCCAGGTCTCGTCCGCCTCGACGATGCGCGGCGCGCTGTCCAGCTTGCCTTCGAGCTGGCCCGCCAGCCCTTCGAAGCCCGGTCCCGCAAACACCAGCTTCGCCTGCGTGTCGTTGAGGATGAACGCCCATTCGGCCGGGGACAGCCGCCAGCCGACCGGCGCCATCACGATTCCCGCCCGCGCCGCGCCGAAGAAGAGCAGGAAATAAAGATCGCTGTTCTTGCCGATCCAGGCGATACGGTCGCCCTTGCGCAGCCCCGCGGCGATCAGCGCCGATGCGACTTTCGCGGTCAGGTCCTCGACGTCGCGGTAGCTGTGGGCGCGGTCCTCTTCGCGCAGCGCGACGCGGTCGGGGCGCTCGCGCGCCCAATGCGTCAGAAACTCGTCGAACGTCATGCAATCCACAAAATCGGCCGCCATGCTCGCCTCTCCTCGAATCGCGTCATCGCGCGCGATTTCTCCTCGAAGCTAACGGCTGCAAAGGCGAGGTAAAGCGCCTTTCCGGCGCGGCGACGAAAGCAAGGAACGCCTAATTCCCATACAGATATTTCAGCATAAGATTGTTCGCGGGCATCTCGGCTCGATCGCTACGCGCGAAGCCGAACCCGGCGCCGGCCCGATCGACATCGGCCAGATTGCGAAGACCCCATGCCGCATCGCGCGCCTTCAGCGACTGGTCGAATGCCAGGTTCGACGGCGCCGTTTCGACATCGTCCTCGATATAAGGTCCATAGAGGATCAGCGGAGCACCCGCGGGCAGCAGCCGCGCCGCGCCCGCGAACAGGCCCAGCGTGGCGGCCCACGGGCTGATATGCACCAGATGAGGTAGGCGTCTCGGTTTTCCGAGGAAACCCAAGGGGTTTGCCCTGATTTTGCGGTCCGGCCGGAATAGAACCCAGCGCCTACCCACCTGTCCGCCGTCAGCACCAATGGCACAGATTTGAGGTTGTGATTTAAGGAGGATTTGGGCTTCGTCGTAGTGACGAAGGAACGAAGATGAAGCCCAAA
>PHEM01000212.1 GCA_002842935.1 Alphaproteobacteria bacterium HGW-Alphaproteobacteria-13
GCGGGGGCCGCTGGCAGCCTTGCGCTATGCCGATAGCGGCCCCCGCCTGCGCGGGGGGCGACGGATTGTTCAGCTAACGGTCGCCTTGACGATCTGGCCGGGTTCGCGCGGCGGTTCGCCCTTGGGCAGCGCGTCGACATTGTCCATGCCTTCGATCACTTCGCCCCACACCGTATATTGATTGTCGAGGAAGCGGGCGTCGTCGAAGCAGATGAAGAACTGGCTGTTCGCGCTGTTCGGATTCTGCGCGCGCGCCATCGAACAGACGCCGCGCACATGCGGTTCGCTGTTGAACTCCGCAGGCAGGTCGGGCAGCTTGCTGCTGCCCATGCCGGTGCCCGTCGGGTCGCCGCCCTGCGCCATGAAGCCGGGGATCACGCGGTGAAAGACGACGCCGTCGTAAAAGCCTTCCTTCGCCAGCGTCGTGATGCGCTCGACATGCTGGGGCGCCAGGTCGGGGCGCAGGCGGATGACGACATCGCCGGTCGACAGCGAAAGCGTAAGGGTCTGTTCGGGCACATCGGACATGGGGAGCAACTCCTGCTTCGGTTCGGGTCTGGCGGCGCCATAGCCGCCTCACGCGGCAAAGCCACGCATTAAATGCGGCGAAAGCCGTTCGCCCGGCGTTGCCATCGGCGCGCCGCGGCTTTAGGGAGGCGAGCGGCGCAGCACCGGCAAAGGGAGGACCGCGATGGAAAAACGCGAAGAATCCCGCCCCGAAGACGTCGTCATCGCGGACGATCGCGATCGTGACGATATCGCGCGCGAGGCCGAAACCGAACTGGACGAAGACGACCGGCTGAAACCCGAATTTGTCCGCGACGTCATCGCACTTGCCGAATCCGGCGAAACAGAGGCCGCGCGCGAACGCATCGGGCGCCTGCACCCCGCCGACATCGCCGACCTGTTCGAGCTTGTGTCCGACGAGGACCGCTCGCTGCTCGCAGGCGTGCTCGGCGACATGCTGTCGCCCGACGTGCTCGCGGAGATGAACGAGCATGTGCGCGAGCGGTTGATCGACCTGCTCGCGCCCGAGCAAGTGGCGGAAATCGCGTCCGAACTCGACACCGACGACGCCGTCGCGATCATCGAGGACATGGAAGCCGACGACCGGCAGGCCGTCCTTCAGGCAATGGAGCCGGAGGATCGCGCCGCGATCGAGGACGCCCTCTCCTTCCCCGAGGAGACCGCCGGACGCCTGATGCAGCGCGAATATGTCGCGGTGCCCGAACATGTCACGGTCGGCGACGTGATCGACCGGCTGCGCGAGGATGGCGAGCTGGCCACCGATTTCTGGGAAATCTTCGTCGTCGATCCGATGCACCGGCCCGTCGGCACCTGCCAGTTGAGCTGGATTCTTCGCACGCCGCGCGACATCGCGATCAGCGACGTGATGAAGCGCGAACAGACGCTGATCCCCGTCGACATGGATCAGGAAGAGGTCGCGCTGCGGTTCCAGAAATATGCGCTGATCTCCGCCGCCGTCGTCGACAAGGCGGGGCGGCTCGTCGGCATGATCACCGTCGACGACATCGTCCACATCATCCAGGAAGAGGCGGGCGAGGACATATTGCGCCTGTCGGGCGCGGGCGACGGCGACATCAACGAGCCGATCCGCGAAACCTATGTCGCGCGCGTGCGCTGGCTGGTCGCCAATCTGGGCACGGCGCTGGTCGCATCGGCGATCGTCGGCCTGTTCGGCGGCGCGATCGAGCAGATGGTGGCGCTGGCGATCCTGATGCCGATCGTCGCCGCCGTGGGCGGCAATGCGGCGATGCAGACGCTGGCCGTGACGGTGCGCGCGCTGGCGATGAACCAGCTCACCGATTCCAACAGCTGGCGCGCGATCTGGCGCGAGATCAAGATCGCGCTGCTGAACGGCGGCACCATCGCCGCGATCGCGGGCGCGGTGACGGCGCTGTGGTTCGCCAGCCCCGCGCTGGGCGGCGTGATCGCGGCGGCGATGATCGTCAACATCTTCATCGCCGGCGTGACGGGGGTGGTTGTCCCGCTGCTGCTCGACCGGCTCGACCAGGACCCGGCCGTCTCAAGCTCCGTTTTCGTGTCGATGGTGACGGATTCGATGGGCTTTCTTGCCTTCCTTGGCCTGGCCGTGGCCAGCGGACTGGTATCGATGGGATAGGGCGTGATCATCTTGGATTGATAGGGGCGCGTACTCCCGCGAAGGCGGGAGTCCATCTTCGGTCGGCTCCACCTTGCACCAGCAGGAGATGGGTCCCCGCCTTCAGCCTTTGGCTGAAGTTTATCCTGAGCGCCCGCCCTGCGGGCAGTCGAAGGGCGGGGACACACGGTGCTTCATTCAAAGTCGATCGCACTCCAACAACCCATTGAAATCCGATGCTTTCCTGCGACAGGCGAAAAAAATTTCAGCGGCGCAGATTTTTTCGGGAACTTATCGGCGATCTTGATCGTTTTGGTTGGGAGCAGCGGTCATCGCCCCCCCCGCAGCGCTGCTCAGCAACATTGGCCCGGCCCGCATTCCCTCCCCCCCCTCGAAGCGAGCCGGGCCATTTTGCACCTGATCCCTGAAAGGTGAAATCATGTCGAGTGTCCGTATCGTCCTTCTGACTTTGGTCGCCAGCTTTCTGGTCGCTGGCTGCAACACGGTGAAGGGTGCCGGCCGGGATATCGAATCCGTCGGCCGGGCGGGCAGCGAAGTGATCAACTGATCGGGACCGACTTGCCCTAAACTTCCTCGACAGGCGCCGCTTCGGCGCCTTTTTTTCGCCTGCGCTGCGTGAACCAGATCGCGAACAGCGACAATTCGTAAAGCAGCACCAGCGGGATCGCGAGCAGAAGCTGGCTCAATATGTCAGGCGGGGTAAAGACCGCCGCGATCGCGAAGGCGGCGACGATCATATAGCGCCGCGCCGACACGAGCTGGTCGCGCGTGACGATCCCCGACCGTTCGAGCAGCATCAGCAGGATCGGCAGCAGAAAGGCGATGCCGAACGCCATGATGAACTGCATGGTGAAGCTCAGGTAATTGCCTACCGACGGCAGCGCTTCCTGCGTCACGCCGCCGACATTTCCCTGAAAGCCAAGCAGGAATTTGAGCGCGATGGGGATGGTGATGAAATAGGCGAAGCAGGCGCCGACCGCGAACAGCACCGGCGTCGCGAGCAGAAAGGGCAGCAGCGCGCGCTTTTCCTGCCGATAAAGACCGGGGGCGACGAATTTCCACAGCTGGTTGGCGATGACGGGAAAGGCAATCATCATCGCCGCGAACAGCGCGACCTTGATCTCGACGAAAAAGGCCTCGAACAACTGGGTATAGATCAGCTTGCCCTGCCCCGCCGCGACCAGCGGCTGGACGAGGATCGCGAAGATCGGCTTCGCATAATAGAGGCACAGGCCAAAGGCGACGCCGATCGCGAGCAACGACTTGAGCAGGCGCGAGCGCAGTTCGATCAGATGGTCGAGCAGCGGCATCTTGCCGCCCGCGCCATCCTCTTCCCCTTCGGCGGTCACGGGCCGTTCGGCGGTCATGGCAGCGGGCCGTCCTTCGGCGGGACGGTGTGGGTTTCCGGAGTTTCCGGGGCCTCGGCCGCGTCCGCGGCTTCGCCAGCCGGGTCGGGAGCGGGCGCGGGGCTGGCGGGCAGACCATCGCCGTCGATGCGCGGAAATTCGCGCATGATCGCCTCATTCTGCGCGCGCCACTGCTTTTCCAGCTCTTCCAGCTCGGCCTCGCGCATCATCGTGTCCAGCCCGGCGCGGAAATGGCGCGCCATGCCGCGCGCCTTGCCCATCCACTTGCCGACAAAGCGCATCGCCTTGGGCAAGTCCTTGGGACCGATGACGACCAGGGCCACCACCACCACGAGCAGCAACTCGGTGGGCGCAACATCGAACATGAGTCAGTTCGTCCCCCGCAGGCGCAGCGCGATCAGCGCTTTTCGGCGTCCGCGACCGGAGTCGATGCCGGGGCGTCGGGGGCGCGCTGTCCCTCGATATGCCGCGGCGCGGGCGGCGGGTTTTCGTCCTCCGCCATGCCCTTCTTGAAGCTCTTGATGCCCTTGGCGACGTCGCCCATCATGTCGGAAAAGCGGCCCTTGCCGAACAGCAGCAGGACGATGATCCCGACCACCAGCCAGTGCCAGATGCTGAAGCTACCCATCTGAAATCTCCTTGAAGAGCCTCATCTAAGCCTCTTCTGCGTCTTTTACTAGGTCCAGTTCGTCCATCGCCGTCTCGAAAGCGAGGTCCACGGGGTCGAGCAGGCCCGCCGCGCGCAGATCCTCTATCCCCGGCAGGTCCTTGCGGCTGGCCAGGCCGAAATGTTGCAGAAAGGCGTCGGTCGTCCGATAGATCAGCGGCCGTCCCGGCACATCGCGGCGTCCGGCGGGGACGATCCATTCCGCCTCCATCAGTACGTCGAGCGTTCCCTTCGACGTCTGGACGCCGCGGATCGCCTCGATCTCGGCGCGGCTGACGGGTTCGTGATAGGCGACGATCGCCAGCACTTCCAACGCCGCGCGCGACAGCTTGCGCGAATCGTCGCGCTCGCGGCGCAGCAGGTGCGCGAGGTCGGCGGGAGTCTGGAAATGCCAGTGGCCGCCGCGCTCGACCAGTTCGATGCCGCCGCCCGCGTGGCGATCGGCGATCCGCAGGATGATCGCGCGCACCTCGCCGGCTGTCCTCTCATCGCCCAGCCGGGCCGCAAGCTGCCGCGCGTCGAGCGGATCGTCGCTCGCGAACAGCATCGCCTCTATGGCGCGTTCCAGATCGTCGATCATGTGGCGGCCGCCTTCAGATAAAGGGGTTCGAACGCCCCGTCCTGCTTCAGCTCGATACGGCCCTGCCGCGCGAGTTCCAGCGCCGCGAGGAAACTCGACGCGATCGCCGAGCGGCGCAGCACGCCCTGATAGTCGGACGGCAGGAAATCGGAAAGCTCGGCCCAGTCGAGTTTGACGCCGATCATCCGTTCCAGATAATTCAGCGCCGCGTCCAGCGTGACCACGGGCCGCCGCGCGATCATGTGGACGACCGGCTCACTGCGCGCCTTCACCTGTCCATAGGCGGCGATCAGCTCATAAAGGCTCGCGTCCCAGCGCCGCGTCCGGACGTCGCGCAGCCCCTCGGGCCGGGCGCGCAGGAACACGTCGCGGCCGATGCGATCGCGCGCGAGCAGGCGCGCCGCCGCCTCGCGCATCGCCGCCAGCCGCTGAAGCCGCAATTGCAGGCGCAGCGCCAGTTCGTCGGGCGACGGCTCTTCCAGCGGGTCCTTGGGCAGCAGCAACGCCGACTTCAGATAGGCGAGCCACGCCGCCATGACGAGATAATCGGCTGCAACCTCCAGCTTCAATGCACGCATCTCGGCAATGAAGGCCAGATATTGCTCGACGAGCTGGAGGATCGAAATCTGGCGCAAATCGACTTTCTGCCCGCGCGCGAGCGTCAGCAGCAGGTCGAGCGGCCCTTCCCAACTGTCGAGCGAAAGCTGAAGCGCATCCTCGCGTTCCGCCGCGCCGCGCGGCGCGATGTCGAAGTCGAGGGGCAGTTCCTCCATCCCCGCGTCACGCCATGGCGAGCAAGGCGTCGCGCTGGTCCACCAGCGCCGCGAACTGCCGGTCGCCGCGCACGCCCGCAACGCGGTCCATCGCGCCTTCCAGCCGCGCCAGCGACACGGTGCTGATCGGATCCAGCGCCTTGGCGATGCCGATCATGTCGTCCATCTTCGCCCAGCAATTGAGCGCGATGTCGCACCCCGCCGCGATCGCCTCTGCCGCCAGCGACGGCACGCCGCCCGACAGCGCCTTCATGTCGAGATCGTCGGTCA